>DATIGE010000015.1 GCA_035454885.1 bacterium | reverse complement strand
CTGATCGTACGCCATGAACTTCGCCTTCCCCTTCGCCGCCAGCACCTTCGTGATCGCCGCCGTCAATGTCGTCTTCCCGTGGTCCACGTGCCCGATCGTCCCAACGTTCACGTGCGGCTTCGTTCGCTCGAATTTTTCTTTCGACATGTGCGCCTCCTCCTAAAATGTATGAGCCCACGACCAGAATCGAACTGGTGACCTTCTCCTTACCATGGAGATGCTCTACCGACTGAGCTACGTGGGCAAACTCCTGAGCGGGAGACGGGATTCGAACCCGCGACATCTTGCTTGGAAGGCAAGAACTCTACCACTGAGTTACTCCCGCATGCTCAATCCCATCTCTCGGCGTTCCAGCCAAACCTCACTTTGTGGAGGGGGAAGGATTCGAACCTTCGAAGGCGAAACGCCGGCAGATTTACAGTCTGCTCCCTTTGGCCACTCGGGCACCCCTCCTTTTGATTGGGGAGAGATACCGCTCTCTCCCCAACGGCCCCTCATCTGATCTCCACTTAATCGACCGCTCATTCCGCCTGATCAAATCGGCGAAGCCGAATTTGATCACTGCTCATTCGCTCTTGAGCTGGCGGCCAGACTTGAACTGGCGACCTGCTGATTACAAATCAGCTGCTCTACCAACTGAGCTACGCCAGCATTCTAAAACCTTCTCAAAAAACCAGGCCCATGAGGGCCGTTGAAGGGGAGGCTCCAACGGCTTTGCCGGTGGAGGGGGCGACGCGAGCCCCTAAAAAAGCCCTGCTGATTACAAATCAGCTGCTCTACCAGCTGAGCTACGCCAGCAATGGAAGAGTCACGATTCTTCGTTAAAAAGTTTTTTGACTCCTCTAAGAAATGCGAAGCCGCAAGGGTATAGGGAGGTTACCTCTCAAAGTCAATAATTTCTATCGGTTTTTTGCGATTTTCTGGGTGCGTTGCCGGAGGATCTCGTAGAGCAGAATTCCGCCCGACACGGAGGCGTTCAAGGAATCGATTTCATGGCGCTCCGCCGGAATCTTGATCAACAGGTCGCAGGTCTCCCGGACGAGCTTCCGCAAGCCCCTCTCTTCATTGCCGATCACCAACACCACCTTGCCCGGAAAGTCCTCCTCGGCCGCCGTCTTCTCCGCAGAATGATCAGCTCCATAGACCCAGAATTTCTCTTTTTTAAGTAATTCCAATATCTTAGCGATACTGGACACCCGGGCGATCTTGAGGTATTCGACGGCCCCAACCGAGGCCTGGCAGGCTCCCGGGCCGATCGAGGCCGCCCGGGTTTCCGGAAGGATGACCCCCCCGACTCCCAGGACATGGGCCGACCGGCACAGGGCCCCGAGGTTCTGAGGATCCTGGATTTCGTCCAAGACGAGGAGGGTCGATTCGGACGTCAACGTCTCCCATCCGACATAAGGATAGTCTTCGGCCTCGACCGCGATCCCCTGGTGCGTCGCCGAAACCCCGAATCGGGAGGGAAAGAACGAGGCCTCCACCGGCTGGATCGGGACCTTACGGCTCCGCGCCAGATCGGCGACGGCTTTTTCCTCAACGTCTTTTTGAAGGTAGAGCTTCAGGGCCTTCCGGCGCCCTGCGGAGAGAAGATGATAGACGGCATGTCGCCCGGCCACCCATTCGGACATAAGCACGGCTCAGTAATCGACGAGAATAGCGAGCGCAAGAAGGATGCGGAAATTAATGCAGCCCGTGTTCGGAGAGGACGGTCTGCTTCTGGAAGTTGAGCTCACGCTCGATCGCTTCCAAACGATCGGGATGATTCACGGAGAGTTTCGAGCGGGCGGCAAAATAGAGATTCTTCAGGTTCGACATCTTGGCCAAGAGCTCCTGGCGGCGGGCGTAGGAGCGGGTCTTGTCGTAGGCCTTGCGGGCGTATTCGTGGTTCATGGAGCTCGTCGCGAGGATCATCTGCAGGTTCACGAGGTCCGTCTTTTCCTGAGAGACGAGGTCCATCAGGATCGCCTCGTTCTCTTCCGGAGTCGGCAGCTTGGGCTCTTGATCGATCATCGTGATCTCCTCAGGATCAAGAAGAAGCAATCTTTCGGCCAAGAAGAACAAGGCAGGAGATTATTATTAAGTTACTGTAATTATTATGTTTTTTATGACACGAGGGTGCTGATATCTAGCGAAAAGACACATGAATGGGGTGCGGAGTCCTCAATTTGGGTCGGAGGCACTACGCATCCAACATCTCGGAGAGGATGGAATCAAGGGCCTGGATGGGATTGGGAGATTCCAAAACGGGCCGTCCGACGACGAGGTAATCCGAACCGTTCCGGAGGGCCTCGGAAGGCGTCACCTTTCTTCGTTGGTCGTCCATCGACGGGCTTTGGGCCGGACGGATACCCGGCGTCACGATCACGAAATCCTTTCCACACGCCTCCCGGACGGAACGGGCCTCTTGCCCCGAGCAGACGACACCGCCCAGACCCGAGTTCTTGGCTTCCGTCGCCAGACGGACGACCTCGTTCCGGGTGTCCTTCGTTTCCTTATCGCTCGTCAGGACGGTGACGCCCAGGAGGATCGACCGGTCGCCGACGGCCGCGGCCGCCGCCTTCATCATCTCCGTCCCGCCCCGGGCGTGCACATTGATCATGAAGACATGGAGCCGCGCGGCGACCTCGCAGGCCTGAGCAACGGTATTGGGGATGTCGTGGAACTTGAGGTCCAAAAAGACGCGACCGCCCTCGTCCTGGACCATGCGGACAACGTCCGGACCGGCCGACGTGAAGAGGCCGAGGCCCACCTTATACAGAGAAACCTTGTCGCGGAAGAGACGGACGAGACGCCGCGCCTCTTGGATGGAATCGACGTCCAAGGCGAGGATGAGTTTGTCGCTCATGCGCCTCGAACCTTTGTCAGGACGTGGGAGACGGCCGAAGCGCGCGCGATGGGCGTGACCACACCCGATTTCCGTTCCTTGACCTCGACCTCACCCTTCTCGATCCCCTTCTTGCCCACGACCACGCGCCAGGGAATCCCCAAAAGGTCGGCGTCGTTTAGTTTGACGCCCGCGGTCTCGGGACGGTCGTCCAGAAGGACTTCGACGCCTTCTCGCTCCAGGGCCGCGGTGATTTCAAGGGCCGCCTTGGACATCTCGGTCTCCGGCCCGCCCAGGGGAATGACCGAGACCGGAAACGGCGAGAGGGCTCGCGGCCAAATAATGCCCTTCTCGTCGTGATTTTGTTCGATCGCCGCCGCGGCGGTGCGACCCACGCCGATACCGTAACACCCCATGACGATCAGCCTCGACTGGCCCTCGGGGTCGAGATAGGACGCCTGAAAGGCTTCTGAATATTTCGTGCCCAGGTGAAAGACCTGCCCGACCTCGATGCCCCGGTAACTCTTGAGCGGGGTCCCCGTTTTTGGGTCCTTCTTGTCCGCGGGGACCTTGTCGACGCTGTAGCCCAGATCGCCCGTCTCGGTCACGAAGACTTCGTCCTCTCCGGAATTCGCCAGAACGTGAAACTCGTGCGAGAGCGTGCCTCCGATCTCTCCGGTCCCGGCCTCGACCGGCACGAAGGTCAGCCCGCAACGCGTGAAAATCCTCCGGTAGGCCTCGTACATGCGCCAGTAGGTCTCGATCGCGGACTTTTCGTCCCGGTCGAAGCTGTAACAGTCCTTCATGAGGAACTCGCGCCCGCGCATGAGGCCGAAGCGCGGGCGGATCTCGTCCCGGAACTTGGTCTGGATCTGGTAGAGCGAAACGGGAAGCTGGCGGTAGGAGCGGATCTCGTTGCGGACCAGGTCGGTGATCGCCTCCTCGTGCGTGGGGCCGAAGCAGAACTCGCGCTCATGGCGGTCCTTGAACCTAAGCAGCTCCTTGCCGTAGACATCCCAGCGCTTGGATTCGATCCACAGCTCCTTGGGCATGACGACCGGGAGGAGGAGCTCCTGAGCGCCGGCGGCGTTCATCTCCTGGCGGATGATGCGCTCGACGTTCTGAATCACGCGGAGTCCCAGGGGCAGGTAGGTGTAGATCCCCGCCGCGATCTTCCGGATCATCCCCGAACGGAGCATGAGCTGGTGGGAAACGACCTCGGCATCCGAGGGCACCTCGCGCAGGGTCGGGATCAGCATTTCGGAGAATTTCACGATGGCACACCTCAAAGGATCTGAATTCTGACATCGCACCCGGAGGGTGTGCCGCGTTTTGTAAACGACGGGATCGGGCCAATCAAGGTGTATTAGCGGTAAACGGCCCCCGGCCCTCCTCCAAGGCCGACCGAATCGGCCCAGACGACCTGGAACATCATTCGCGGGAGGAGGCTGTCGCCGTCGAAGGGGCGCGTGCCGATCGCCCCGATGACGCCGCCCTGGACGCGGAACTGGAGGGACTCGAGGGCATAGACGTTTAGGCCCGCATCGAACTGGACGGCATCCAGCCCCGTCACGCCCGTGCGGATCCCGTCGTCGTGCGTGTACCCACCGCGCAGGTTGATGGCGACGGGAGAGCCCGTCGGCCGGATGCGCAGGTACGCATTCGCCCCGCCCCAGCGTTGCTCGCCCGATTCGGTCGTTTCGGTGCCGAACATGCCGTAGACCGTCGCGCGGACGGGGCCGTCCGTGGAACCGAAGGTGAGCCCCAGGTCGACGAAGTGCCGCCAATGGTCATTGTTTCCCGGCTGGTCCGCGCCCCCCTGGTAGTCGGCGGAGAGGGCGAAGTTCGGATACGTGAGCGAAAAGTTCGACATCAGGTAAGGCATGCCGTTGTTGTTGATAAACTGATCGGGCCCCGGACCGACCGCGAATCGGAACGCCGCGTTCGAACCCACGAGGCCCAGCTCTCCCCAGACGAGCTGCGTGAACGGCGAGATGCTGTAATTGACGCTCGCCAGGGTGAAATCCCTCAGGTCGGACCGATACGTCTCCGCGCCGGAGCGATCACCCCTCCGCCCCGCCCCGAGGCAGAGAAGGTTGGGACACCATTCGGCGAAGACCTGGGGAAAGTCGAAGTAATAGCCGTGCTGGAGGCCATTTGGCTGGAGGGCGTTGAAGTTGGGCCCCGCCCCCGCGTCGAGCGTCAAAGTGAACTGTTCCACCGGCTTGATCTCCAGGATCAGCTCTCCGTTTGGGTTGAAGAAGGTGTCGCTGTTGTAAAAGCCGGAGGCCCACAAGGGATGAGTGCGTCCAGGGCGCACGATGTCGACGCCTCCCGTCATGTCGACCACGCCCGTCAGACGCACGGTATGCCTCGGCGGCGGCGGCAGGGCCTCGCCGCAGGTTCGGCTCTGCGCGCCGGAAGAGGCGGACGGCTCGGCCAAGGCCCGGAAGGCGGTGACAAAGGCGTCGTTCACGTCGATCCAGACGCCGTCATTCACCTGAATTCGCGGTGCGGGCGTGCCGTCGGTCGTGTCGAGGTCGACGACGGCCTCGACCGTCGTATGGACAGCGCCGGTCAAGACGTCGACCGTCGCCCTCGAGGAACCGTCCGAACACGAGGCCGTCCTGGAAAGCGGTCGGTATTCACTCACGTTCAGCTCCTTGATGAGCAAATCTTAAAACCTGAACGCACCGAAGGCCGTAGGTCTTCGGTGTACAAAGGGTATCGTGCAAACCTTTGCCAAGTTGCATCAAAAATGGCGCAAGCCATTGATTTTTAGTAATTATTTTGAGCTGCCGCTGCCCATTTCTATATCAGTTGACTAAAAGGCAGGCAGTTTCTGGCGGAGTTCTTTCACCAGAAGTCGCAGGGGCTCGCTTCGGGCGCCGTTCGCCTCAATCCAGGCCGGCAATCTCCGCAGGAAGTCCTGATAAGTCCTCTCATAGGCCTCGGCGGTGGGTTCGCCGGCGAGCCATGTCCGGTTCACGTTATCGGCGAGGGCGCGGACCAGTTTTTCGAAGATCGGTTCTTGCAGGATGGAGAACTCCTGGCGCAGACGGAACGCGACGGCCCGCGCAGGCCGCGGTCCTTGGTCGGTCTTTCGCATCTCCTCCGCGAGGAGGGACGTTCGTGGACCGTTCTGGCGCTTCATCAATTCAATCGCCGCCGCGACGCGCGCCTCAAGGACGTCCTCCGGCACGTGCGAGGGCGCGTTCGGCGTCTGGCCGGGGAAACGCCCGCTCCCCTGCCAGGCCTTGAAGATGTCGCTGGCCATCCGTTCGACCAGGATTCGGAACTCGGCGCCGTGCAGGGCGGGATACCTCTGAAGGAGTTCGGAGGCGATCAGGCTCGTCGCGACGGAGGGGTCGACGGTGACGGAGGCGGGCGCGGGTACGGGGCGGGGGGCCGCGGAGAGGCGGAGAAGCGGCTCGAAATTGTTTCTCCCGTCTTTCTGGAACGCCGGATTCTCCAGATCGACGCCCGTGCGCGAGAGAAAGTAGGCGAAGATCTGCTGCATCTCGGCCCAATCCGGGGGTTCGGAGGTCTTCATCAAGGCGCGCGCCGTCCGGATGCCGGTGGTCATCGCATCCGTCCGGAGCGAGCCGAAGCTCACCCCCGACAATTGCGGGTGTTCGCCGAACGAGAGGCCCGTCAGGACGGCGCCGCGCTCGTCCCTCAAGGGCATCGTGAAGAGCGGATGGCCTTCCTTGAAGAATTCCGGGTGCGCCCGATTCATGCCGTGAACCGCCCGGTAGATGGCCTCCTGGTCCTTGGCGTGAAAATAGATGACCCCCGAATCCGAGCGGCCGTAACCATCCGGCTGCGCGGCGATCTTGAACTGGATCTCCCCCTTGTGCGCCTTGAGGGCGGGCTCGATGACTCCGCTCAGGTAACGGAAGATCCCCTCGGCGTGGCGGCGCCGAAGCGAGAGATAGACGCGGCCCTCGAATCTCGTCCGGGGATCGAAGGTCCCCCCGTAAAACCAATAGCCCGTCGGCAAGACGGGGACGCGGTCCCGCGTCAGGTTCTGTCGGACCTGTTCGAAAAACTCCGGGCGCGAAGAGCCTGTCTTGGTTTCGAGCAATTGGCTGGGGGTGGGATTCTTGGCCTGGTACTTGTCGTACATCAGGAAGGCCGTCGCCCCGACCTTGGTTTCGGTGGGCGGCTCCCCTTCCTCGCCGTAGGACGCCTCGATCGTCGTCTCCATCCAGTCCAGCCCGAGCCTCTGCGCCGCCACCGCCTCGAAGGGGGCCAGGGCCTCCTTCATCAGAGGCGGCACCGCGATCCGACGCCAGGGCCGCTCCGCCAGGAGGTCCGGCGTCACGCCCCGGTACTGGAGGTCCCTCTTCTGGCCGTCGCCCAGGGACAGCCCCTCCATAAAAAGACGGGCGGCCTGCCCGCGCAACCCGAAGGTGTTGGGAAATTCCGAGAATGCGAAGACAGCCTCACGCCGCGACACCAGGCGCTCCAGGCGCTCGATCACGTCCCGGAACCCCTCCGGATTGGTCTTCCCGAGGCGGTCGGCCAGATCCAGCCAGGAGGACGACTGCGCGAGCGATCTCGCCAGACGCTCTCCGAGGGCCAAGGCCTCATCAAGACGGGCTGTCGGGAAATACAGGGCCCGGAGGAGGACGGCCTCCCTCCGGAGCATCAGGGACTCCAGCTTGATCAAGAGACCGGCGTCTTGGGGGACCTGTTCTCGGAGCCGATTCAGCCTTTCCTCCACAGGGGCCGGGGATGAGATCACCCCGCGGATCTTCTGCGCCATGTCCCTGCATCCAACCTCCTCCAAGGCGGCGAGCACGCCCTGGAAATCCACGGCCGATTGGAGACGCCTCGCCAGGGAATCCAAACGGCGGGTGTAAGGAAGACGAACCTCAAATTCAACGCGTCCGATGCGAATCTTGTCCCCGTCCTTCAGGGCCGCTTTCTCGCTGAACCCGAGCCGACGGCCGTTGAGATGGGTTGACCTCGCCGAAAGGGAGGGGTCTTCGATTTCGTACCGCCCGTTGACGAAACGGATCACGGCCTGCTGGGCGGCGATCTCGCGGTCCCGGAGCCTGATCAGGCCCGGGTCCGCGCTGTTTCCCAAACCGATGCCGAGGCAGTGCCCGGCATGGTCGATTCGCGCTAGGGCGTAGACCCGAACCTTTACGCCGGCAAATACGACCTCGAGTCGGGCCGCCTCGTCGGGCGCCAAAGGCGCGGCCGGGGAAGGGCGTAGCGCCGGAGCCAGATTTTCTGAGCGGAATTCGTGGGCGGGAAGTCCCAAGACGGCGGCGATCCGTTCGAGAGGCAGCGCAGAGGCCTCGGCCAGGGGCGTCCGGCACTGTTCCGCCGCCGCCTCCAAGAGAGGCCGGTGGGCGGCCAGCAACCGAAAGGCCTCTTGAGGGGCCCCGGATTGAACCAAGTGACGAACCCGCGCGACCTCTTCGGAGGCGATCGCCCCCGGCAACCGCTCCACGGCCCTCAGGGCATAGAGGACCTGATCGCTCCCAACCGCCGGGCCCAGGGCCTGGGTGTTCTGGATCAGCCCCAGTGCGGCCTGGAGCTCACCGCCGGCCAGCGACAGGTTGGGTATCAGGACGGCCATGGGATCGATTTTTGGGTAGAATCCCCCTTGGCGGGGTTATCGGGCGGAAAGGGTAAAAGTTTCCAAAAAAGACGATTCCTCTAGATGTTTTCGGATCGCACCGTGTAGCGGAGCTGATCGTTGATCAAGAGACCCGTGCCGTCGGGCAGGTCCCGGGCATTGCCGGGGAGGATCTCCAGACCGCTCCCTGCGGGTGCACCGGGCGGATAAGCGACGATCTTCTTTTTCTTGTGCGGATTTTCCACGCGGAATCCTCCGCCCTGTCGGATGATCGTCACATAGCGGTCCCCGCCGAAGAAGCCCGTTTCGCAGACCAACTCGGCGCTCCTCGCCGCCCCCTGAACCTGGACGAAGGTGTCCGTCGTGGACAAGGCCGAACCGGAGACCATGGTCAAGACATCGAGCCCGTTGAGCGTCACGACCTTGGTGCCGTTGCCGCCCTTTTCGACCTGGGGAGGCCGCGACGGATGCCGCACGGACGCGGGCGAAGCCGGCGAAGGCACCGGCGAGGCCGGGGCGCCACGGCGCGACGCGGGGACCGGCGGCAGCGGAGGGATGGCGCCCGGATGAGGCGGCTGTGGCAACTGGCCCAAGGCGGCCAGGGCGGCGTTATCCGTCACGAAGTTGAGCGCGTCGCCCGCGCCGTAAGAGACGAGGAGCGGCACGCCACCCAGGCGGAGCCTTGCTCCCCCGCGCGGCAGGGCCACCCAGGCGTCCTTGGCGACGGCCTCGCCGTTCACGTGCGTCCCGTTCGGATTGTCCGAGATCGGGCGCAGGTACCAGGTGTTCGCCTCGAAATTCCCGTTTTTCTGCTGGTTGTAGACGAGGTGCGCGTGCTGGCGCGAGACCGACCCGTGCGGGACCCCGCGGTCGTTCAAGTCCGGCGAGCGGCCCAGGACCAGGTACTTGTCGTTGTGCTGGGAGCGCTCACCCGGCCGGACGCTGAAACTCACCTGGGGCAGGGCTTCCCGGCCCACGGCGACGACCTCCGGCATGGACTCGTAGCCCTCCGGCGGGGCGATGCCCGCAAAGGGGCTCTGCGCGTGCTCCAGAACGGCGAAGACGATATTGTCGTTCGTCCTGTCGGTCTTCACCGGGGCCGGCACGGGAATACCCATGACCGAGATCGGCGCAACCGGCGCCGGCGGTTGGCCCTCGGGCGGGTGGGGCCGCTTCATGGCCTCCAGGGCGAAGTCGTGCAGGTGGCCCGCGGCGTTCTCCTGTCCGGCAACGAGGGAGAGAATGCGATCCTGCGTCCTAAAGGTGTCTTCGGTCGGGGGCGGGACATGGACGTGATTGATCGCGGCTGAGAGACTCCGCGTGGCCTGGGAGGTCTGGAGCTTGAACGTGTGGCCATGGATGTTCTCGTGGCCCCCGTCGCTCGACATGGTGAAGACGCTCCCCGGCTGGACGTCGCCGATGTAATACAAATGCGCGTTGGGTTCATCCTTGGCCCCGATGAGGCCCGTGCTCTTGAGTGGCCCCACCTCCGTGTAATCGGCGGCGGAGTAGCGGGCGGTCCGGAAGGTCCCGTCCGGACGCCGTTCGGAGTGGAGGACCGTCGAGTCGCCGATGGTGGCCACGGTCGCGGTATTGCCGACCACGACGACGATCGATCCGGTCGCCTTCGCCCGGCCGTCGCTGACGCCCAATTCGTTCTGCTTGTAAAGGCCGGCCCTTCCGCTCTCCAAGAGATCCCCCGCCAGGACGGCCTGTCCGTTCATCGAGGCCTCAACCGTCCGCGCGTGGACGGCCTGGAGGAAGGCGCTCGAGGCGACGAAGCCCGTCTGGCCCTCGCCCCCCGCCCCGTCCGAAATGGCGATGATCTTCACCGGAGTCCCGTCGGGCAGGTTGTACTTGGCGAAGTAATAGCCGTCCTCCTGGCGCGGATGGGTCTTGCTCTTTGAGACGCCCACGGAGGTCTGGGCGGAAAGGAAGGAACCGTCGTCGAGGCGGAAGCCCTTCCGGTCATCCAGGCCTCCGGCACAGATGTAGGCGTGGCCTGGCGTGCGTCCCCCGGGACAGGGCAAAGGCCGGCTGCCCCTGACATCGACCTTGATCTTGTCCTTCCGCGGATCGGCGCCGCCGAAGAAAATCGCGGACAGTTCCGGAAGAAGGGCCTCAAGGGGAGCATGACCCACGGGCGCCGCGATGGCAGGCGCCAGCGGCCCCTCCCCTTCCTCGTAAGCGATCCCGAAAATATTGTCCTTGCCCCGCTTGCGCGGCAACTCGATCCGGACGCCGTTCACTTCGACGACCGGAGGCGGAAACTGCGCGGCGGCCCCATTGCCGGGGCGAACGATGGTCTGGTTGCGGGCGGCCAAGTCGTGGAGATAGGCGCCGGCGTTCACGTCCCCCGCCGTCGCCTGCATGAACTTCAGGAAGGCGGACATGTCCCCCGCGCTGAGGGCGCGAATCGGCAGACCGCTTCTCGCCGAGACGAACCTCTGCCCGGACGAACCGTAGACCTTGTAGTCGTGCCCCACGGTGTTCTCGATCATCCCGTCGCTGCCGAAACTGATCTTGTCTCCCTTGCGGAGCTCGCCGGCGTAGAGGTGGGGCTGTCGGAATGCCTTCTGATCCGCGGTCTCCGTGCCATTCCGGTAGGCCTCCGGATTCGAAACGTTTCCGATGCCCCGGGTGATGAACTCGCCGTGCGCCGTCATGCGCAGGGCGGACATCAGCCGGTCGTCTTTAAGGGTGCTCAAGTGGTCGACATCGCTGTAGCCGACGGCCTCGTAGGTCCCGTCCGCGCGAGGACGGCCGTGGAGGAGCATGGCGTCGCCGATGGTCGCCGCGGTCATTTGGCCCCCGATGACGACGACGACGGTCGCGGAACCCGTCGCCTTGATCGCCCCCGGCCGGTCGGGCTCGAGCTTTTGGAAGATCGCCGCCTCGTTCCCCGACTGGAAAAGCTCTCCGGCGGTCAGATCGGCCCTCTGCTCGGCGGCGGCCTGGTGCACGGCCGCGTGGATCCCCTGCAGGAAGGCGCTGGAGACCATGTCTCCGCCGCCCATGCCGCCGGCCCCGTCGGCGCCGGCCATGATCTTGACCTCGCGGCCGTCTGGCAGGCGATAGCTGGCCAGATAGATGCCGTCTTCCTGCGTGACGGTCCCGTCCCTCGCCGGCTTTGCGTCGGCGATCGTGGTCTTGCCGGACAGGATCGATCCGTCGTTGGCCTCGATATGGAAGCCCCCGTCGTCGTCCTGGAGGTTACCGGCGCGGAGGTAGGCCGTGCCGATGTCATTACCATCCATATTGTTCAAGATCTTCGTGTCGGAAACGGCGAAGGTCTCCACGCGCATCGTCCGGGGATCGGCGTTTCCGAAATAGGGTGACAGGAGACGGCGCATCGACGAGGTCGAGACCGCCTCAGGGGGCGGCGGAGGCGGAACGGGCGTGGAGATCTTGATGGCCGGCCGCGTGACCTCGTCCGGAAACGCCGTCGGGATGGCGTGTTCGTCCGTCACGGTCTCGAATTCGATCTCCGTCAACGGTGCCTCGTCCACGACCGCGGTTGCAGCGGGCGGGGGCTCCTGACCCGCGACCTTCAGCTTGGCGTCGAGCGCTTCATAGACCTCGCTCAGCTTGTCCAGGTACTCCTCGACCCTCTGCAACTCCGCTCCGGTCCGGACAAGACGACCAACCTCCGCGAGATAGACCGGGTAGGCATTCTCGAAGTCGGTTATCGCCGACCACATGTCCTTCAATTCCCGCCTGGCGGCCTTGATCTGCCCGTCCAGCTTGGGGCATTCTTCATTCAAGAGGCGATCAATCTCCCGTCTGGCATCCTCCAATTCGCCATCCAGGCGATTGGCGGTCCTTTGGGCCGTGTCCCTCTCGTCTCTCAAGAGGGCGATGTCGATGTCGTTCTGACGGACCTTTTCCCGCTCCGCCGCGAGTTCTCCGTCCCGGACGCCCAAGTGGGCCCGCGTGGTGCTCAGTTCCCCGCGGACGGCATTTCTCTCATCCCGGTAACGGTCGCGCGTGGCTTCCGCCTCCGCAAGCAGCGCCGTAAGACGTTCGACCTCGGACTGGGCGGCGGCCCTTTCTCTTTCCTTCCCGTCCCTGAGCCGGCCCAACTCATCGGCCCTACTCTCCTCGGCGGCGCGCCTGGCCTCCAGCTCCGCCAAGTCCCGTGCATGGCCCTCGGCGGCCAGGCGCTGCCTCGCCGCCTCTTCGGCCATGGCCGCGGCGTGTTCGGCGGCCAGCGTCTCGATGGCCTGGCGGTGGGCCGCAGCCAGCGCGGCCACCGCCTCTTCGTGCTCCTGGACGTTCTGCGCCATCGCCGCGGCGTGAGCCCTCCGATCCGCCTCCATGTCCCGTTCTTTGGCGGCCATGGCTTCGGCGTGAGCCCGCTCCCTTTCCGCAACGGCGGCCTCGTGGGCCGACTGTGCCTCGCGCATCGCGGCTTCCCGGGCGGCGATCTCGTTGGCGTGAGCCCGTTCCCTTTCCGAAACGGCGGCCTCGTGGGCCGACTGCGCAGATTGCATCGCGGCCTCGATGGCAGCGATGGCGCCCGCATGGGCCGTATCCTGATCCGCCATCTCGCGGTTCTTGGCGTCGATCGCGTCCGAATGCTCCTGCCGGAGGCGGGCCATCGTCCCCCGATGATCCGCGTCCTTTTGATCCTGGGCCTGTCGATGGGCGGCGTCCTTTTGGGCTTGGGCCTCTCGGTGCGCGGCGTCCTTTGCCTCCTGGGCATCCTTGTGAATCTGCGCCATGTCCGCGCGGATGTTCGCCTCGCGACGCATCGCCTGGGCGTGTTCCTGCTCCAGCCTCTCCTTCTCCGCCCTGGCCTCTATCTCCTGCTGCCGAAGGGCCTCGCGGGCGGCCGCGATCTGGCGGGTGAGTTCCTCGTTCCTCTTATTCGTCTCGCCGATTGTCCGATCCCGGTTGGCGATGCCCGAGTTCGCGTCGTGAAGATCCTGCGTCAGCTGCGCAACGTTCCCACGGAGCTTGAAAACTTCCGCGCGGAGCTTGCGCTCCTCTTCCTGGGCGAAGAAAACGGCCTTGGCGCGAATGCCGAAGACTTCCGGGATCTGCTCGAACGACCGGAAGCCGACGGCCTCCTCGGCCACGCGGCTGATCGTTCGCGCGACGTCCTCGCCGCCGGACAGGAACGATTCGCGGACAATTCCGGCCAGATCCTCCATCGAGACGGCTTGATCCACCGCCCGGGCGAGCCCGATCATCCGCAACTCGGCCTCGGGATAAGGGAGGTTCAAGAGGTGCTCCTCGTGCAGCCTCCCCGCCTCGCGCCGGAGCACGAGTTCCAAGAGTTTCGCGGCGAGTCCTCCCTCGGCTGGGATCTCGTGGAACGCCTCGCCGTCCGCGAGATAGTCCTCTATCTGCTGGGCCAGGGCGCGGCGCCCCTCGTCTTTCAAGAGCCTCGCCAGTTCCTTCAGGCTCGTGATGCGCGCGATGCGGAGCCGGAGCCTCTCGAGGTGGGGGATCTCGGGGAGAAGAAACTCGATTTCCACGTCCGTCCCGATCTTCAGACGGTCACCGGACTTCAGCGGCCACACGCCGCCCGCGGCCATTCTCTGCGAGTTGACGACGAAGGCACGGAGCCAGTTGGAGGGGTGCAGGCGCGAGAACCCGCGCCCGTCGCGGAGCCAATAGCCCCCGTCGCGGTAAATGACCTCAAAGCCGAGGGCGTCGGCAACCGTGCCGTCGGGAGTCAAGGTCATGCGGGATTCGGGGCCCTTGGCGCCCTTGCGTTGGAACGCGACGGAACGCGCCCACTCCGGCACGGCCGGATGGACGGATCCGACGAAGGCGGCGTCGAGGCCCGCCACGGACTCGGAACCCGCGACGGCGGCCTGGAGCCAGCGGAGCCGTTCGCGAACGACGGCGTCTTCCTTGGTGCGCGTCTCGGCGGCCTTGGCCTGAAGGGCCGGTAGGCGGGCGACGAGCTCCTTCAAGAGACGTGCGTCGCCTTCCTGGCCTTCCAGACCCGCGAAGCGTTTCAAATCCTCCGCCGGGATCGCCTCGGGCGCCTCGCGCAGGGCGGAGATCGTCTTCTGGATCTGCCGGGCGATCCCCGCGTTGGGGAGCTTGAGCTGGGCCAAGTGCAGTGCCAAGATTTCCAGCTCTCGCGCGGCGTTCTGGAGCCTGTGGAACAGCGTGGGCGATTCCATCGAGCGGCGGCGTTCGTTCCGTCGGAGATCCCGGAGCAAGGCCGTCAGTTTGGCGCTCACCGGCTGGCTCGAAAGATGCTCCATGAGCTTGTGGACGCGGTCGTGGACGAAACTCTCCACCAGGGGCGTCGCCGGTCCCGGCTTGTCCATCAGGGCCGGGCCGTCCGCCTTCAGCCAGTCGCCGAAGGCGTTCTTGGCCACGGCGGCCGCGAGGGGCGCGTAATCGGCATTCTCAAAAACGGGATAGGCGGATTTCAATGAGGACAGGGCGGCGCTCTCGACGTCGCGCGGGGCCCAGCGCCGGGAGCGGTTGCCGAGTCCGTCGCCGGAGAGCCCATCGCGCAGGCGCTCCTTGGCGCCCGTGGCCCCTTCCAGGCTCCGGGCGATCTCCGCAACCCTGTTTTCCATCAAGGATTCGACGACGCACCCGCGCAGGTCGGGATACGCCGTGTCGACCAGCCGTCCCTGCTGGTCCCAGGTCTCGAAGACATTTTTGACGATCGCGTTCCGGAGGGGCTCGAAGACCGGGTCACCCAGGACGGGATAGCGTTCGGCCAGCTCGGCGGCCAGGTTTCCACGGACGACCTCATCGGGGATCTCCCGTTGGTTCAAGAGAGGGGTCTCGCGGATCGCCCCCGATTCGCGCATTCGGCTGAGGCGCCGGTGGGCCGCCCAGGCCCCCAATCCCAGGGCCCCGACCGTCACCACGGCCGTGGCCGTTGACGTGGCATCCATGTTGCAACCGGTCGCCAGTAAGGCGGAGGAGAGAAGCCCTCCTCCCTGCAGCAGGGTACTCGTGTTCAAAGAGAAGGGTGTGTTTGCCATTTCGCCGTCTATTCGACGGAAAACACGAAATGTTGCGTGCGCAAACGACGCAATGGGCAAGAAAGCGTATACAGGCGGTTTTATTGGGTGTTTTGCGAGAATTCTTCGATTTTTCGCGGGTCTTTGGTCCAGTCCGTATCCACCTTGACGAAGAGTTCCAGGTAAACCGGGCCCTCCAGGAGGGTTTCCAGCTCCTTTCGCGCGGCCTCGCCGATCTTCTTGATCATTTGACCGCCCTTGCCGATCACGATCCCCTTCTGGGAGTCCTTTTCCACGACGATGGCGGCCTGGATGCGGGTCACCTTCTTGCGGTCGGCGGCCGCAGGCTCTTGGAACGACTCGATGACGACGGCGGTGGAGTACGGCACCTCCTCGCGGAGGAGGTCCATGACCTTTTCGCGGATGATCTCCGTCACGAGAAAGCGCTCCGACCGGTCGGTGACCTGGTCTTCCGGAAAATACACCGGGCCCTCGGGAAGGCGTTGAACGACCTCGGCCTCCAGGCGGTCCAGCCCCGAGCCGCTCAGGGCGCTGACGGGGATGACGGCCTCGGCGCCGAAGTCCTTCAAAAGGGAGTCCATGAGGGGAAGGAGGGACCGGCGGTCGACGGTGTCAATCTTGTTGATGGCGACCACGAGGGATTTTCTTTTGTCCTTGGCCGTCCGGAGGATTTCCGCGTCGTCCCGCGAAACGGACGGGCGGGGATCGATCAGGACGAGGACGACGTCCGCCTCCCCCAACGAATCCTTCGCGGCCTCCAACATGCGTTCATTCAGGCTCCGGTGAGGCTTGTGGAAACCGGGGGTGTCCAGAAACAAGAGCTGGGCGCCGGGCAAGGTCTTGATGCCCAGAATGCGCTCGCGCGTCATCTGCGGCTTGGGGGAAACCGCCGCGAGCTTCTGGCCCAGCAAGGCGTTCAGGAGGGTCGACTTGCCGACGTTGGGACGGCCGACGATGGCGATGTAACCGGATTTATGCATTCAGTTTCGCCAACGCTTCCCTCGCCGCCTGCTGTTCGGCGTCCTTCTTGGACCGTCCGGTCCCGCGGCCCAGGACCTCGCCCCGGATGACGATCTCGACCTCGAAGGTCTTTTCGTGGTCGGGCCCCGTCTCGGCGGCCATGCGGTAGCGCGGGATCGAGCGGTAGAGGCTTTGGGATTTTTCCTGGAGCTCGGTCTTGTAGTCCTTGTAGAGTTCGCCGTCCGCCGCATGGTCCAGGAGCTTGGAGTAGTGCTTGCGGACCACCTGCTTGGCCTTGTCGAAACCGCGGTCCAGGTAGATCGCCCCTAAGACCGCTTCAACGGCGTCCGCCAGCAGTGACGGCTTCTCCCGCCCGCTCGTCTGCTCCTCGCCCTTGCCCAGGTAGAGCTTGTCGCCCAGGCCGAAAGCGCGCGCGAAGCGCGCGAGCTGCTTCTCGTTCACCACCGCCGCTCGGAGTTTGGAGAGATCCCCTTCGGAATAATCCGGGTACTTCTCCATCAGAAGTTCGCTCACCGCGAGTTCCAGGACGGCGTCGCCCAAGAACTCGAGCCTCTCGTTCTGCTCGTCCGGAGGCAGCTTGTTCTCGTTGGCGTAAGACTTGTGGGTGAGGGCCTTCTTGAGCAGGCCCGGCTTCTTGAACGAATAATCGACGGATCTCTCGACCTGCCGGAGCCGTTTTTTCTCTTCGGGAGCGAGTTTCAACTGAGACCCTTCTCGATCCATCCGCCCCCGAGGACTTCGTCGTCGTGGTAAATCACCGCCGCCTGCCCCGGGGTGATGGGGCCTTCCGGCTTGTTGAACTCCACGCGCACGGTGTGATCGTCCACGAGGTAGAGCGTGCCGGGCACGCCCGCGTGCCGGTGGCGGATCTTGACCTCCACCTCGATGCCGCCGGAGGCGAGCTCGCGATTGACCCATTTCACGTCCTTGGCGGTAAGCCCGCTCTTGAGGAGGGAATCCTTGAGCCCCAGGACGACCTTGTTCTCCTCCGGCACGATTTCCTTCACGTACATCCGCTCGCCCGCCGAAACGCCCAGGCCCCGGCGCTGGCCGATCGTATAGGCGTGAATGCCCCGGTGCCCGCCAACCTCCTCGCCGCCCTCGGTCACGAAGGCGCCCGGCTCGCCCCTGAACTCCGGCATCTTTTTTTCGATGAAGCCGGCGTAGTCGTTGTCCGGCACGAAGCAGATCTCCTGGCTCTCCGGTTTTTCCGCGGTGGCGAGCCCGGCGCTCCGCGCGAACTCCCTCACCTCGTCCTTGGTGTACTTGCCCAAGGGGAAGAGCGTGTGTTCGAGCTCCTCTTGGCCCAGGCCGAAGAGAAAATAGGTCTGGTCCTTGTCGCGGTCCTTGGCCTTAACCAGGCGATACTTGCCGTTCCGGTCCCGCACCTTCTGGGCGTAATGGCCGGTGGCCAGGTAGTAGGCCCCGAGCGCCCGCGCCTGCTTCAGGAGCCCTCCGAACTTGAGGTGGTCGTTGCACATCACGCAGGGGTTGGGCGTCCGGCCCTGGCCGTATTCCTTGGCGAAGTACGTCACGACCTTGTCATGAAACTCGTCGACGGCGTTCACGGCATAAAAGGGGATGTCCAGGATCTGGCAAACGCGACGGGCGTCGCTCAGGTCGCTCGCCGTGCAGCAGGTTTTGGAGGAGGCGCAGGCGCCCCCCGAGGTCTCCTCGTGGGTCTTCATCGAGATCCCGATGACGTCCATCCCCTGCTCCTTCAGGAGCAAGGCGGCGACGGAGCTGTCCACCCCTCCGCTCATGGCGACGACGACGGTATTTTTGCAAAGGGTCGGCATAATCGGCATAAAGAGTTACAATCCGCGGAGTCTACCTACAATCGAGGGGAGTTTTTCAAGGACATACTCAAGATCGTGTTCGGAGCTCCCGCGGCCCAGGGAAAAGCGGATCGCCCCCTTGGCCTCGGCCTTGGGGACCCCCATGGCCAAGAGCACGTGCGACGCCTCCACCGCCCCGGAGGCGCAGGCGGAGCCGGAAGAGACGCAAATCCCCTCGCGGTCCAGCGACAATAGGAGGGTCTCGTCCGCGATGCCGTCAAAAGAGACATTGAGCGTGTTGGCGACCCGGCGGTCGGGGTCCCCGTGAAAGCGAACGCCGTCGATGCTCCGCACGAGCCCCTGTTGGAACAAACCCCGAAGCCCGTCGAGCCGCGCGGTTTCCTTCTCCGGTTCGCGGTGCACGAGGTCCACCGCCGCGGCGAAACCGGCGATCCCCGGCAGGTTCTCCGTGCCCGCCCTCTTCTCCATCTCCTGCACGCCCGGCATCAGGGGCGAGAGGGCGATGCCTTTGCGGACGAACAAGGCGCCGGAGCCCTTGGGGCCGTAGATCTTGTGCGCGGAAAAGCTCGCGAGATCGACGGGGAGGTTCGAGAGATCGACCGGTATCTTCCCCAGCGCCTGCACGGCGTCCGTGTGAAAGAGAACGCCGCGCTCGCGGCAAAGCCGGCCAATCTCGGCGACCGGGTAGACATTGCCCGTCTCGTTGTTGACGGACTGGACGGACACCAGGGCGGTATCGTCCCGGAGGGCGGCGCGCAAGGCGTCGAAATCGACCCGGCCGAGGGAATCGACGCCCAGCCGGGTGACCTGCGCCTGGCCCTCGTCCTCCAAGACCTGGAAGGCCTTGAGGACGGAGCTGTGCTCGACGGCGGTCGTCACGACATGAACGGGTCTCCGACCCCGCGCGACAAACGCGACGGCCGCCGCGCCGCGGATCGCCAGGTGATTCGCCTCCGTCCCGCCGCTGGTGAAAACGATTTCCCGCGGACCGCATTTCAAATGCCGGGCGACGGATTCCCGTGCGTCGTCGAGGGCCTTCCGCGCGCGGGCACCGACGGCGTGAACGCTGGAGGGGTTGCCGTATTCCTCGCCCAAGAAGGGCAGAATGGCCTCGCGAACTTGGGGGTGAACGGGCGTCGTGGCGTTGTAATCGAAATAGACTCTCCGCACGGGGCCGGAGGCTAGTGGAACCCCAAGCCGAAATCAACCGCCCAGGCAGGGCCCGCCGGGATCGCCAGAAAAAGTTATCATTTTGATAATCTCCATGCCATTTTTCTGTTTTTTCCTTTCACGTCAAGTTTCAACGGGAGTAGATTAGCCCTGTGCACCTCGCTCGAAAATCCTTACCCTTCGTCTTATTCGTCGGAATCCTAGCGGCCTGTTCGACTCTCTCGCCGGGTTGCGGATCGAACGCTCCGCCGGCGACGGAGCCGACGGGGACGCAACCGGAAGGAAGTCCCGTGGGGGGACCGGAGGTCATGGCCACGGGCGCCGTCAAGGCCGTCGGCCTCACGACCTCCCTGGCGCTTCTCGAGACCTTGGATTTCGACACACCGCTGTCACCGCCGTCCGGGGAATCGGGACTCAACCTCATCGCGATCCGCGACAAGGCACTCTTCGACCAGTGCGTGGATGATTTCTCGACCGGTTTCTCGTGCCCCCAGGGAGGCTCCCTCGACGTGACCTGGGCCTGTGACCTGACATCCGTGGCGACCGACTGCAACCTTATCTTGGAAGATCTCGCCGTCACCATGACCGACTGCGGGATGGACGGTTACCGCTTCGCCGATGCCGCCAGGGGCGGCGGCAAGTTGACAGTCTTGGACTGTGACCCGTGCGGCGCGCTTCGGCTGCTCATCGTCCTTGAAGAAAGCATGGACGGAATCAGTCCGGACGGGAATCCCATCGCGATCGCCCCGGGCTCCCAATGGAGGTTCTCGATCGCCGGCGATCCGACGGCGTGCGGGCCGAGGACGATCGAACTCTCCGGATTTCTGGGGTCGGTCTTCGTGGGGGAGACCGTCACCTGCCAATTCGCGGGCCAGCCGGACCTGACGGCCGCGGACTGTTTTGTCGACGCCGACCGCGATTCCGTCGACGACGCGATCGACAACTGTCCCGGTGCGGCCAATCCCGACCAGGCCGATCGGGACCGGGACGGGACCGGCGACGTCTGCGGTGAGGCCCCCGAGGGGATCTTCATCTGCAAGCCGCCGTGTGAGCTTCTGGACTGTCAATCCGTCATCGATTGCGGACCCAGCGCCGCGGGTTTGGACTGCGTGGACGGCTGCTGCGTGGAGGCAACGGCGGGGTCCGATTCCTGTGCGCCGTGCGCGACCGATCAAGACTGCCCGAAGGGATTCGCCTGCACGGACGCATGTTGCGTCGCGGCCCCAACGCCCGAACCGACTCCCGAACCCCCTCCGTCACTGAAGGCCCAGGAACTGCCACCGCCCCCCGAGGAGATCCCTCTCCCGGGTTCCGAATGCGTTCCGGGGAGCGACGCCGAGCAGGTCGCGGCGGACTGCGGGGCCCCCGACTGTCTTTGCGCCGAGGACGGATTCTGCATCTGCCTGACGTTGCCGGCCGGTTGCGGGGACTGCTTCCTCCAGCCGGGAGAGGAGTGCGAGACGGGGGACCACTGCCCGGAATGCGGCATTGACCGTCATATCCCCGAGGCCCAATGCGGCCCAGGTTCCAGATGCAACAAGGAGACCTGCATTTGCGAGCCGAGCGGAGGGGCCGCGGATTTCTGTCCGGACGACTGCGAAGGGATTGACACGCCGGGGGTCGGGACTTGCGAGGAACGGTTTGGACTCGGCTCCTCGTTCTGTTACGCGCCCGGCTGTCCCCAGATCGGTTCTCTTGGGGCCGGCGTCTATTGCGCTGCGGACCCGTTCCTGGCCGGAACCGGGGAGGGAATCTGCGAAGGGCTGGAGGGCGCGCTCACCGGTCTGGTGACCCCCTTGCCTGAAATCGACTGCGGCAGCCAGGGGGCCTACGCCTGCTGCGTCGCCGCCTCCGGAAATTTCTGCCCGGGGCTGCAGAACTGCTCGGCGGCCGGAGGCGTGTGCGAGGAGAGGCAGAATTTGGGCAATTCATTCTGCTGGACGGACAGCCCGGACGATTGCCCCCCGCTGACCGAGATCGGGCTGGGCACCGGCGTCTATTGCGAGGGCAATGAGAACACCTGCGAGGCACTCGAGTCGACGGCGGGGTCCTCCGTGGAGCTCGATTGTGTTGAGCAGAAAAACGGGAAGGCCTGTTGCGTCGCGGGGGGGGTGCCCCCGCCGCCAAGCTGTCCCCTCGGCGGGCCGCCGCCGCCGCAGTGCGCCTCAAACGCCGATTGTGAGTCCTTCATGGGTCCCGGGGCCACCTGCGCCGACGGATGCTGTTCACCGCCTCCGCCCGCCTACGAGTACAACTGCTTCGATGGGATCGACGATGACACTGACGGCAAGATCGATTGCGACGATTCTGACTGCGAATTCGTCTTTGGCTGCCACAAACACGAATTCGCATATGTCGACTGCAACGACGGCTCCGACAACGACGGCGACGGGCTCACCGATTGCGACGATGTGGACGACTGCCAGTTCGACCCCACTTGCCAAAAGTGTCCCATAACGGGGAATCCGCCGGGAGAATGCGGTTTTGACGTGCCGTGCGCCGAAGGGCAATTCTGCGATTTCAACTTATGTTGTCGGGCGAGCGTTTGCGGTGACTTCTTCTGCGATCCTTCCGAGAGCTGCTCCGGCTGTCCGGGCGACTGCGGTCCTTGCGCCGTCTGCGGAGACGCCTTCTGCGCCCTCGGCGAGACGTGCGAGAGTTGCCCATCCGACTGCGGCACTTGCCCCCCGCCCGGTTGCGGGGATAACGTCTGCGACGCGAAGTTTGAGACCTGCGAGACCTGTTCCCTGGACTGCGGACGCTGTCCCCTTTGAAATAAGCCGGGGCTTACGCTAAAAGGTCGGATCGTTCGGAAACTCGCCCTGGTCCGGAAACGCCACGCCGTCCCTGTCCGCGAAGCCGAGGAACCGGAGGCCGGCCTCGCCCACGTCGACGCCTCCGGTGAGGCAATTCTCCCGGTCGGTCACCAGGCCGCTCGCGATCGAGGCGCAGGCCGAATCAAAGTTGAAGTCGAAGGTCGGTGCCGTGCTGGCCACCGACCCGCTCCAGTGGTCCGCGTCGTCTCGGAATCGGGCGAGGTATTGGATCTCGGACTCTCCGCCTCCATCCGGGCGCAGGAAAGTTGTGGAGCGGATCGTCTTCAGGACCTGCTCTGGGGAGGCCGCCCCCGCAAGGCCCTCCGCCTCGACCTTGATGTGCTGGTTTTCCTGTGTGAACGGGACGGGAAAGCCGCTTTGGACGATTTCGCGGAATTCAGAGAATTCCGTCGATTGACGGAACGGGTCCGTGGGGTCGATGTGGCTGTAGATCACCTCATTCGTCGACACCGAAAATCTCCCGGGCTGGGGTTTCAGAAGCGGGTTCGGGAGAGAGACAAGGAAGCGAAAGCGGCCGTTGCCGGCATTGTCTTCGTTTTCCGGGGTCGCCGTGTCGTCCCTGACCGGCAATCGGTCAATCATCCCCGCCAGAAAGCGCTCGAAGGGACCCGGATTCGCTCGGTCCCGCACCCAGACCCGATAGCAGATGGGTTGCAGATCGGTAAGCGCGGCCTCGGGAGGGCACTCGAAGAGGCCGCATCCCACCGGGCAGGTGCATCCGGTGCACGTTTCATCGGCGCCGTCCCCGTTCAAGTCGAAGCGGGAAAAGTCGATCTTGATTTCAAGGATATCGCCTTCATCGGTGATGAGACCTTGAAAGGTCCTGACCCTCGGATCCACGGGGACCTCCACCGTCTTGATCCGGTCCAGGATGGTTTGGCTGACCGCTCCCGCGATCCCTGCATCCCTGGCCCCGTGCTCGATGGCCTCCGAGACGTCATCGCCGACCGAGACGAGGGAGGCCAGGGCGCCCGATCCCGACGACCCGACCTTGTCGACGTCAATATCGACGCTGACGGGGAACTGGAGGAACGAGGGGATCTCGACCGGCGGTGCCGGAGGGGCCGACGGAATGGTGCCGCCGTCGTCACCGGGAATCGTGGGGTTCGAGGGACCTGTGGCTCCGCTGCAACCGATCAGGCTGCCGAACATCCAAAGCACCACGAGCCATCGGTACGTCTTGGGCCGACCCATCCGCGTATTCTAATTTTTTAAACCCCGTGCGGCTACTCCATAATGAACCGAGGGGAAATCAACCGAGGCTCTGAAATCAACCGGCTTGGCCGTGGAGGAGACGGAGGGCCCCCTCCCAGAGCGTTTCGCGAAGGGAAGGGACCAGGGGCATCAGCCCTCGGCCGGGGAGGTTATTTAAGTGGACGACCAGATGCCCCCAGTCAGGGACCGATTCCCAAAAGACATCGGCCAGCGCGACGCGCTGGTCCACCTCATCCAATTCCGGCAACGAACCCGTGGTGCCGACGAGGAAGGGGTTCACCTTCTCCACCGACAGCCCCTGGGGCAAATGCCAGCGCCCGTCGAAAGAAAGGAGATCCTGCCATTCACCCTCTCCTTGCCCCAACAATTGAAGGCCGCCTCCCATGTCCTCCTCGGCGTATTGACCCGAGGCGTAAATCCGGGCGGCAAGTTCCAACACCGCTTCCTGTTCGGGCCGGCCGTCCATCTTCAGGAAGGTCCTTAGCTTCTCCACGGAGGGACCCGAAAATTCGACGTGGAAGCTGCTCGTTTCCGTACGACCGCCGGCATCGACGGAAACCGCTTGAGCGACCTGAGCCACTGCGGCGCGCCATCCGGCGGACAGATCGAATCCCCCATCCGACCTCAACGTAAGACGGCGAAAGGCACCGCCGCGTTTGTTCAGGGTGATTCTGATCTCGTCTTGGTCCTCGAGGCGTTCCTCAAGGGACCACAAGCCTTCCGTGGCCGTGAGCGGCAATGGTATCGAGTGACCCCAATTCTCCCCTTCCCGCGCGATCCGGCCCGCGTCCTCCATCAGGGCCTTGACCGTTGTCCGCGCCTCCTCGACCCGTTCGGGCCCCAGGAGACGCACCGACATCTGCGCGCCGAAGGGCACCCCCGGCGTCTCTTCCGCCAAATGCGGCATCCGTACCGATCCGGTGAACGGGTCCGGCAGAAAGGCATCCAGAAAGGTGCTCGTGCTGAAGTAACGGACGTCCGTCCGCTCGTAGACCATCGCCGGCGAAAAAAGCGAAGGTCCGGTGCGGGAAAGCAGCCCCGGCAACATGGCTGAAGTCACGGTCATACAAGTATCTTTCAAAAGCGGCGGGATTACGGGGCTACACCAAAAAATACAATGCTTTAGCCCAGTACTGACGCAATCGACCGCCTACGCGTTCGTCAGTATCGTGCGGCGGATGCCAAAGTTGTGATCTTATTCCTCAGGGTTGCGGCGTAGCCGTCGTCCGGAAGACCCTCCGGAATCGCTTCGAGCCGCCGGTCGTAGTCCCTGGCAAGGGCATGAAAGCGCCGGGGCTCAAGGGCCTCCTTTAGGCCGTTGAGGATGCCCCAAACGCCCCCGTTCGTGGATAACTCGAGTTCGAGGAGGTGCCCCATCTGGAGGGCGACGGCGTCGAGTTTCCGCTCGCCGTTCATCGTCCGCATCGCCGACTCGTACAACAGGGTCGCGGCCAACCGCTCGACGGGGGATTCGTGCGTCGCCCAGAAGGCCCCATGACAGATGCCGTGCCAGATGTAACTGAGGGGCGGGGTCCAGACTCCATGGACCTTGCGCCGGTCGACCGGCGCCCCCACGAGATGATAGCCGGCCTTGTGCACGTCGTTGAATTTTCGAGGAGAGGAGCTTCCCGGCCCCAGGCAAAAACGCGGGGCCGACGTGCCCAAAAAGACGTAGAGCCCCAATTCCAGCGCCGAAAGCGAAAAAAACCGGAAGACCGATTCTTCCTGACCTTCTCCACGGTCCAGACGGGTGCAGGGAAAGAAACCCAGAGGACGGACCGCATCATCCAGATAGGCGAAATCCTCCTGCAGCAGGTCGAATGGGGTGCCGGCGAGCGCTTCGGTCGGAAACCGCACCTCGAGAATGGCGCGGGCCATCAGATCGAGATGGCCGAAGTCCTCCAGGTAACGCGCCTTCTTGGATTCAAAATCGGAAAACGACGGCGCCGGCGCATCGGCCGTGAGAGGCTGGAAGAGTCTCTCCGCGCCATGCCAAACGCAGCTGACCCTCTCTGACCCGAAAACGGCGGTCTGGTGTTTCGCCCACTCCGAGGCCAGGGAGATCATGAGGGCGTCGCCGATCTGACGGACCGGCGCCTCACGCCGCAGGAGGTTGTCGATGCCCTGTCGCGTCTCCTCGGAAAGATAGGGCGTGTGGGGCAGTCCCCCCCGTAAGCCGGCAAGGAAGGAAAACCCCAAGTCTTGCACGAGGGCCGGCTGCGCGGACAAGGTCCAGGCGGACAGGGATGGAGTGATGACAGCCATAAAAATTGCCCCATTCTCATGGCTCCTTGGTAAGAATCAAGGCGCATAGCGTCATAATTTCTCGATATCCCCTCCCAGCGTTGGAGTTCGCTCAGGGAAAGCAGAAGAATCAGGGCAGATCAAAAACCAGGACCTCGGAGTCTCTCCTTCCGACGATTTCGACCGACGTCTCCTCGCTCAGCGCCGCCCCGTCGCCCTGCTCCAGCTTGTAGCCGTTCACCACGGCCTCACCCCGGGCCACTTGCACCCAGGCGTGCCTTCCGGCTTTGAGCGGGTGTTCCACCTTGCCCCCCTGTCCGAGAATCGTCGCGAAGAGATCCGTGTCCTGATGGATCGTCACCGAGCCCTCGCGGCCGTCCCGGGAGGCGATGAGCCGGAGCCGGCCGCGCTTCTCCTCGTCCCCGAACGCCCTTTGCTCGTAACCCGGCTCGATCCCCTTCTTCTCCGTCAGTATCCAGATCTGAAGGAGGTGAACGGCGTCGACCTTGGAACGGTTGTACTCGCTGTGCGTGACGCCCTTGCCCGCGCTCATGCGCTGGACCTCGCCGGGGACGATCACCGAGCCGTTCCCCATGCTGTCCTTGTGCTGAAGGGCGCCTTCGAGCACGTAGGTCACGATCTCCATGTCGCGATGGGCGTGCGTGGGGAAGCCCTCGCCGGGCTGGACGAAGTCCTCGTTGATGACCCGGAGCGTCCGGAACCCCATCCACTTGGAATCGTGGTAATCCGCGAATGAGAACGTATGGTAGGTCTCGAGCCAGCCGTGATCGAAGTGGCCCCGGTCGGCGGATTTGCGGATTTGGATCATTTCTTTTCCACGGCCTCGATCTCGAGCGTAATATCGACGTCGTCGCCCAGGATGACGCCTCCGGTGTCGAGGGTCTTGTTCCAGTTGATGCCGAAATCCTTGCGGTTGATCCTCGCCGACGCGGAGAATCCCACCCGGTTGTTGCCGGATGGGTCCTTGCCGAGACCCGTGAACTCGACGTCGAAGGCGACGGGCTTGGTCACGCCGCGCATGGTGAAGTTCCCCTCGAGCTTGAACTTGTCCTTGCCCGCGGGCTTGAAGGCCGTGCCCTCATAGGTGATCGTCGGAAACTTTTGCACGTCGAAGAAGTCGGGGCTCCGGAGATGCTCGTCCCGCTTGGCGTTGCCCGTGTCGATGCTGGCGGTCTTGATCGTAAACTTGCCCTTCGAGGTCTCCGGCTTGGCCGGATCGAATGAGAACGAGGCCTCGTAGTCCTTGAACTCGCCCGGCACCTTCGTGACGATGTGCCGGACCTTGAAGCCGACGTGGGAATGGACGGCGTCCACCGTGTATTCGGCGGCGGAAGCGGAAACGGCGGCGAACAGCAGCGCGGCGGCAAGAATGGCGGTCTTTTTCATCGCTCTCTCCTTATGGAATTAGTTTTAGGAGGAGGGACTATACGTCAGGGCGGGGTGCGTTTCAAGACGGAGCTGATGAATCGCGACGCCTCGGCGACCTTTTCCGGAGAAACGCCCGTTTCCACTCCCAGTTCAGCGAGGAATGACAGGACCGCCTCCGTACCCACGTTGCCCGAGGCGCCCGGGGCGTAGGGACAGCCGCCCAGACCGCCGGCCGAGGAATCCACGATGGAGATCCCCATTTCCAGCGACTGGCGGATGTTGGCGAGGGCGTGGCCGTGGGTGTCGTGAAAGTGAACCGCCAGCTTCGGGGCCGGTATGTTTTTCAGAAGGATGGACATCAGCCGATCGACGTCCTCCGGCAAGGCCCCCCCGATCGTATCGCCGACGGAGACCTCGTCGACGCCGATCTTCAAAAGATCCTCGATCACGACGGCCGCCCGCTCGGGCGCGACCCTGCCCTCATAGGGGCACACGAAGCACGTGGACACATAGCCCCGGACGCCCATGCCGTACCCACGAGCCTGGCCGACGACCCGCCGGATCTCCTCCAGCGACTCGGCCACGGTCATGTTGATATTCTTCTTGTTGAATGTTTCCGAGGCCGCCGTGAAGACGGCGATGTCTTTCACCCCCGAGAGGACGGCCCGTTCGAGCCCCTTGAGGTTCGGGATCAGGACCGGATACGCGACGCCCGGCTTCTTGGCGATGTTCGCGTAGACCTCGGCGGCATCCGCCAGTTGCGGCACCCACTTGGGCGATACGAAGGAGGTCGCCTCGATCACGGAAAGCCCGGAGTCGGAGAGCATGTCGATGAACCGGACCTTGTCGTCCGTCGGAACGACGCCCTTCTCATTCTGGAGCCCGTCGCGCGGGCCCACCTCGACGATTTTAACGACCTTTGGATAGCTGTTCATTTTCGAAACATTCCCCCTGGAGCCTAGCCTTCTATGGGGACTATAATAACTCATGAGGCTTGTGAAGCTGATAGGCCTCTTAACGGTCGCCTTTTTGGCCGGATGTCCGTCTCCAGCAGCGCCGCCAAGTCCGCCCCTGGAATTGCCGACGAACCTTACCCTGCCGGAGAGCGTGACGATCGACATCCGCGAGACGCTGCCTCCGTCGGCGGGACCAGCCGCCCTGGCTTCCTCTACGAGCGGCGCGAGAGCCGTCCCGCGGGAAGCGGGGCTCAAGACGATCGAAGCGGGCGGGGAGTTTTCAGACGAGATCACCGCCATCTCGTCGACTGCCCAGGCCGGATTCGACCGGATCGACGCCATCCTTTCCCTCTTCGCCGGCCTCGTGATCCCGGCGAGCGAGGCCCCCGACGCGGTCCTCTCCTTCCCGGCGGGCGAGGCCTATATCGATTTCGGCGACTTCGACTTTTTGGGCACGGGCAAAACCCCGGGCTGCCCGGGACACAGCGCGGGCGGAAAAATCTGCATGCGGCTGTGGCTCAAGGAGGGCGGCCTCTTCCAGCGGGCCCTTTCCGCCGTCTTCGAATTTCCCCCCTCCCTCGAGAACAAGGGAAAGGGCGAGATCCGTATCCTCATGGGCGGCGCTGAGGATGGGTGTTACGCCGCCGTGAGGTATGATTTCATCAGCCCCGAGGCGTTTCAATCCTCCGAAACCTTCTTTGGTTGTCCCGGTGACGGGGTCCTGGGGACCGAGGCGAGCCACGCCCTCGTCACCTACGAGGCATTGGGCGACGGATGGGTCAAGACCGCCAACGCGGCCGGCGAAGGCTTCCAAGGGATCAACGTGTGGGAGGAGGACTTCGACGTCCTGCTCGGGATCTTCAACGGCGAGCTCTTCTGCGCGAACCTCTTCACGGGGGCCGCGCTGGACCTCGGCCACCCGCAGTGTCTGGCGATTCGGGGAGACACGGACCCCGGGGCGATCGAGCCGGCCGGACTCCCCGTCCCCGCGGACATCCTGCCCTTCGACTTCCCTTCGATCCCCCCGTTCCTGTGCAGCAACGCCCCCCTGGATGACGGCGACGTGTGCACCGACGATTCCTGCGACCCGGACACCGGAGAGGTCAGCCATGCGCCGATCGACATCGACGATGGGAACGCCTGCACGGTGGACGCCTGCGACCCGGATTCAGGCCCGGCCCATGCGCCCGTTCGGGTCGACGACGGCGACGTCTGCACCGTCGACTCCTGCGACCCAAAGACGGGGGACATCCTGCACGCGGCGGTCCCCATCGACGACGGAAAAGCCTGCACCGTCGATTCCTGCGACCCCCTCACCGGCGCCCGCCACGCGCCCATCGACACGGATGACGGCGACGCCTGCACCGCGGACTCCTGCGACCCCTCGACGGGGGAGGTCACCCACGCGTTCCTGGACGTTGATGGAGACGGGGTCTGCGACGCCTTGGATCCCTGTCCCGAAGACCCCTTGAATGACGCGGACGGCGACGGGATCTGCGATTCCCAGGACCCCTGTCCGGCGGACCCGTCCAATGACGCGGATCAGGACGGCCTTTGCGGCGACGCTGACAATTGTCCCTCGGTCGCGAACGCCGACCAGCAGGACTCGAACGGCGACGGCGTCGGCGACGCCTGCGTGCCCCTCACCGATTGCCCGGTCTGCGTCGAGACCATCACCTGGGACGGCCCGGCGCCCAAACAGCAGGCTTTGAATCAATGCGAACAGTTGATCGAGAGCGACGCCCTCCCCGAGGACCGCGAGCAGGACTGCTGGGCCAAGTGCAACGCCCTGGAGAGCAATTCGAAAAATCACGCCCTCTCGGGCGGAGAATGCATCACGGATTTCTGCGCGGCGGTCTATTACCAGTTAGACCGTGACTTGGTTTGCATGCCTTAAAGGATCTCAACGAGCCTCTCCCCCATCCCCACCTTGTCTCCCGCCTGAAAGAGGATTTTTTTGACCGAGCCGCTCCGGGGCGCATCGATCGTGTGCTCCATCTTCATGGCCTCGATGACGACGAGCGGATCGCCGGCGGCGACCTGTTGGCCCTCGACCACGAGGACCTTCCGGACGGTGCCCGGCATCGGGGCCGCCGCCTCCTCCGGTCCCGCCGCGCCGTGGGGGCGGTGCGCGGCCAGATAGACCTTTTTCCTCTCCGCCATGACGGCTTGGGCGCAGGCGTCGGCGCGGGACTTTTTCGCGGCCTCGATGATCTTCGGTCTTCAGATCGCTTTCCGGGGGAGAGGCCCCGCCCCGGGCTTGGGCCTCGTCCGCCATCCGCGAGTGGAGAGACCCAGCGTCCGGCTCCGAATAGACGGCAACGGAGGGGATCCGCAGCTCCCGGCAGGCCCGCGCGATGCGGACGGCAATCTCGCCGCGGTTGGCGATGAGGATTTTACGGAACATTCCAATTCGGCTTGCGCTTCTCGAGGAAGGCCTTCATCCCCTCTTGGGCCTCGGGAGAGGCGCGCAGGGCGGCGATCTTTTTGACGGTGTATTGTTGAATCGGATCCTTCGTAGGGACCGCGCTTCGCTGGCCCCTACCGACAACGCGTATCAACTCCTTGGCGTGCTTCACAGCCTCCGGACCCGATGAAAGCAAATGGCGGGCGATCTCGTTCGCGACGGTCTCGAGACGCTCCATGGGGACGACCTCGTGGACGAGGCCCAGGCGGAGCGCGACGTCCGAGGTGAACCGCTCCCCGGTCAGAAAATACCGCCGTGCGGCGGAGGCTCCCATCCGCGCGATGACGAAGGGAGAGATCACGGCCGGAACCAGCCCCAACTTGACTTCGGCCAGGGCGAACACGGTGTTCTCGAAGGCGACGACGACGTCGCAGGCGGCCAGGAGCCCGACGCCGCCACCGATCGCCGCCCCATGCACCTGGGCGATCGTCGGCTTCCCCAACTCGTTCAACGACTGCAGAAGCCTGGCGAACTTCAGGGCGTCGGCTTCGTTCTTTTTCCGGGAGGCTCCCACGAAGGACTTCATCCAGTTGAGATCCGCCCCGGCGCAGAAAAAATCCCCTTCGCCCGAGAGAATGACCACGCGGATGGTCGGATTCCGTTCCGCCGCCTTGAGGGCATCGGCGAGCTCCGCAATCAACTCGTCGTTGATGGCGTTCCTGACCTCGGGCCGGTTCAACTTGATGCGGGCGATCGGGCCGTCGTGGTGCATGAGAATTGCGGGCATCCGGCCTCCTCCCAAAAATCCTTTTGCCTTTCCGAACATATCCCAATATGAGGCAAAATCAATCTTCGAAAGGAGTCTCTCGGCATGATCAAATTCAGCAAGCATCAGCTCAAGATCCCAAAACTTCAGCGTCCCGTCTATCTCGTCACGGGCGGAATGTCTCAATTCGCCAGGGCCTTTCCCGAAAAACGGACCGAGGAGCTCTGCGTCGACGCCTTCAACATGGCCTGTGAGATGATCGGCAAGACCCCCGCGGAGCTCAAGGAATACATCCACTCCTGTTATTACGGGCACTTCGCGGACCACTTCGGCGACCAATTGCTGGGAGAGGCGGTCATCCATGACCGGTTGGGGCTCGATCCTTTGGGGAACGTCGGCATCAAGACCGGCGGGGCTACGGGAGGCTCAGCAATCTGGGAGGCGATGAAGGCGGTCGCCTCCGGATACTCCGATTGCGTCCTGACGATGGGCTGGGAGAGGATGGACGAGGTCCCCACCGACGAGGGGAATCACCTGATCGCCAGCGCGGCCGACAAGGATTGGGAGACGCCGCTCGGCCACATCTACACCGGCTACTACGCCGTTATGGCCCAGAAGTACTGGCAGGTCTACGGACGCCAGGAGGAATCCTTCCGGCGGACGATGGCCGAGATCGCGGTGAAGAACCGGGGCTACGCCGTTCATAACCCCTTCGCCCAGGGCCCGATGAGGATTACGGTCGAGGACGTCCTCAAGTCACCGGTCGTCGCCTACCCCTTGCGGGCCCTGGACGCCTGCCTCATGAGCGTCGGCGCCGCCTGCGTGATCCTGGCCGACGAGGAGACCGCCTTCAAACTCTGCAAGAAGCCGTTGCGGCTCTACTGCTCCGCCGGATCCCACACCCTCCGAGTGGCCGACCGGCGCGACATGGATATCCCGCTGCTCCCCAACGAAACGGAGGAAACCTACAAGGACCTCGACAAGAGATACCCCGGTGGAGAGCGTTATCCCGGATTTACCGGATTCCTCGCCGCCCGCATCGCGGCCTATTACGCCTACGGAATGGCCGGCGTCAAAGATCCGACGGAGGACATGGATCTGGTCGAACTCCACGACGCCTTCACGATCAGCGACATCCAGACCTATGAAGACATCGGGATCCGGCCTTATGGCGAGGGACGGACCTACGTGGAATCGGGCGACTGCTACCACACCAATCCGAAGACGGGCAAACCGGGGAAACTCCCGGCGAACCTCTCCGGCGGATTGATCGGCTGCCTGCACGCCGTCGGGGCCACAGGCATCATGCAGGTGATCGAGGTCATGCTCCACATCTGGAACCGCCACGGCGAGGTCCACGGGGACCCCAAGCGCTGGGCGGAGTTCGGCAAGGAAAAGCCGAAGGATTGGACCGATCTGCAGGTCAAGGGGGCCAAGCGCGGGCTGGCGATCAGCCACGCGGGAGTCGGATCGCACGTCACGTGCACGATCCTGGCCGATCCGGATCATCTACTCAAGAAAGACTAAGGAGCTCATATGCCCAAGACACCTGAAGAATATGCACAAGTGAGCGTCGAAGGGAACGTCTACCGATTCAAAGGCAATTTTCACAATATCGAGCCCAATCAGCCGATTCGAAACGCGGAAGGAAGACTTTGCGGGGTCACGAACCCGCGCGACATGACCTACGTCCACTCCTACGGCGCGGAGTGGGTCTTCTTCGATGGAATCGGAAAGGGAAAGATCCACGCTACCCGGTGCGACAATGCGAAGTGCGAGACGAAGGGGTCGGTTTATCTCCCCTTCCGGATCTTTTGTCCCGACTGCCTGTCGCGCAACACCGTTCTGGATGTAACCCATCAGGCAAGAAAGGGCGCCCGGATCTATTCCTTCATGATCACCGAGCGGACGGGCGCCTTCAACACCCTCAAGAAGCCGATCCAGTTCGTGAACGTCGAATTCGACGGGATTTGCACCATCCTGATGAGCTATATGCCGGTCGGCAAACCGGAGATGGAGATGAAGGTTGTCCCGATCTTCCGCACCAAGAAGCCGACCTACACGATCACCGATCTGGCGTTCGTCCCCCTCGGCACTCCGGCGGACAAGCTGCCCGAGGGCTTCACCTTCGAGTAACGGTGAGTTCGATCCTTTTTCAAAAAGAAGGCCCGGTCGCCTGGATCGTCTTGAACGACCCCGACCGCCTCAACGCCCTCTCCGCGGAGATGGGCGTCGCCATCGCCAAACTCGTCCCCCAGATCAATCGGGATCAAACGATCCGAGTCGTTGTCCTGACCGGGTCAGGCCGCGCGTTTTCGGCGGGCGGCAATCTGGACATCATCGAGGCCCGCGCTCGCAAGAAGGCGGCGGTGAATCGGAGCGAAATGCTGGGGTTCTACGGGCGCTTTCTATCGATTTTGAAAATCGAAGTTCCGGTGATCGCCATGATCAACGGCCCCGCCATCGGAGCGGCCTTCTGCATGACGATGGCCTGCGACCTCCGTACCGCCTCGACCGAGGCGAAGATGGGCGTCAACTTCGTCAAGCTCGGCCTCTCCCCCGGCATGGGGGCGACGTTCCTGCTGCCCCACGTCCTCGGCGCGCCCACCGCTTTGGATTTGCTGCTCACGGGCCGGACCGTCGGCGCGGAGGAAGCCCTGCGGAGAGGGATGATTCACCACCTCTTTGCGCCGGAGGTTCTCAGGGAAGAGACGGCGAGGATCGCACGGGAGATCGCACAAAACGCGCCGGTGGCCGTGAAGATCTCCAAACGCGGCGTCCTCAATCACAGGAACCAACTCAAAAAGTCGCTCCTGTTCGAATCCAAGGGCCAGTCCGTCTGCTTCAAGACCCGCGATCTGCTCGAAGGGGTCCAGGCCATCCGCGCCAAGAGACCTCCGGCATTTTCCGGGACCTAGCCCAGGCAACTTTTCCTTCGAAACTCCGATAATGCCCCTACGGAGAAATTTCCATGACCCTGTCCGTCACCCCCATGGGCTCGACGTTGCCTTGGACGGCGCGTCCGTTCCAACCGCTCACCTATGAGCGCCTGCACGCGGCCATCGACGGATTTCTCTACAACCCGGCGGTGCAGGCGGAGCTTCGGGCCTCGCTGAACGCATCCGCCGCTTTCTGGCGGCCTGGGGTCGGCGAGCTTTCACGACGGATCGCCCAGGACGCCGCGGATACCTGGGCCCGGAACGGGGCCCGTTTGGAGCGCGAGGGCGTCCAGGCCCTGCAGGGCGTCATCGACCGCTTTGTCTGCTCCGAGGATTACGGTTCCATCCAATCTTTGAGAATTCTGTGGGACGCGATCCCCTACGCAACCAGCCACACCGCCTACCCCCAGATTGCGACGCCCGAAGAAAGCGTCCTGGGCCACCTGGAGGGATTAAGACTCCTCCGGGAAAAATGGGGCCCCCGCGTCGCTGCCAATTGGCGCGAGGGGGACTTCGATGCACCGATCCGTTACGAAATCGGGAGGGAGTTTCACGTCCATTTGAGCCCCGGCAGCCATGAAACGGTGGCGGGAGTCGATTTCCGGCTCCATTGGGAAGGGACGGATGATTCGGGCGAGCTCCGGAATATCCTCTTGGCCGTGGTGGGCGTCGTTCGCCGCCGCGACGGTTTTGGGATCACATTGACTCAGGGAGGGTCGCGCCTGACCGAGATCAAGATCGACCGGAACGGGCGGAAAACCGACCTCCTGAAATTAACCCAGAAACGGTTCGGCCCTGACCCACGCGCCTGGCTGGTCGAAGAGGTCATCCGCTCCCTGCGTCGCGATTATGGGGATCCTCCGATTTACTGGCTGAGGGCCGAAAGGCGGGCACCCCTCTACGGACACGTCGCGGATCCCGACGCCCTTCCCTCCTGTCTCTTCGGGGGGGCCGGCCTGCTTTCCTTTCAAGCCCTCCGGGAGCGGGTGATGCACTCTCCCAGCGAGGAGGCCTCCCGTCTTTCAACGACCATCCGACGATTGGATGATATCGCCAGGTCCCTGGGTTTTTGCGGCGTAGGCGACGAGTCCTGGTGGGTCCTTCCGAGAAGGCGAGGCACGCTCGCCCTTACAACTTCCTAGGCTTCACGTTCTGATGAATCCAAGCGACCACGTCCCTGGTATCGGTGCCGGGCAGGAAGATCTCCTTGACGCCCGCTTTCTTGAGCCCCGGGATGTCCTCCTGGGGGATGATCCCGCCGCCGATCACGGTCACGTCGTCCATTTTCTTTGCCTTCAGCTGCCGGATCACCTCGGGAAAGAGGTGGTTGTGGGCCCCCGAGAGGATGGAGAGCGAGACGCAATCCACGTCCTCCTGCAAGGCGGCGTCGACGATCATCTCGGGCGTCTGATGGAGTCCCGTGTATATGACTTCGAAGCCGGCGTCCCGCAGGGCGCGGGCGATGATCTTGGCCCCGCGGTCGTGGCCGTCGAGGCCGGGTTTGGCGACTAAAATGCGCAGTTTTCGTTCCATCTAGAAATGTCCCGGATCCTTGTAGGTCCCAAAGGCCGCCTTGAACGTCTCGACAATCTCCCCCAACGTCCCATACTCCCGGACCGCGTTCAACACGTAAGGCATGAGATTCTCCCGCGTGGCGCAGGCCCTCTTGAGGTCGGCGAGGGCGGTCTCGACCTTTGTCCGGTTCCTGGTCTCCTTCACCCTCCGAAGCCGCTCCTTCTGATGCCTCTCCTTCTCCGGCGAGATCTTGAGGGTTTCGATGGGAGTCTCCTGTCCGATCGTAAAATCGTTCACGCCCACGATGATCTTTTCCTTCTTCTCCACCTGTTGCTGGTAGCGGTAGGCCGAGTCGATGATCTCCCGCTGGGGAAACCCCTTTTCGATCGCCTTGAGCATCCCGCCCATCTCGTCGATCCGCCGGATGTAATCCATCGCCTCCCTTTCCGTGGCGTCGGTCAGGTTCTCGACGAAATAGGATCCTCCAAAGGGATCCACGGTGTTGGTGACGCCGCTCTCGTGCGCGATGATCTGCTGGGTCCGGAGGGCGATGCGGACCGCCTCCTCCGTGGGAAGGGCGTAGGTTTCGTCCAGGGAGTTCGTGTGAAGCGATTGCGTCCCGCCCAAGACCGCCGCGAGCGCCTGAAGGGTCGTCCGGACGACGTTGTTGTACGGCTGCTGGGCGGTCAGGCTGACTCCCGCCGTTTGGGCATGCGTCCTGAGCATCCAGGACCGGGGATTCTTGGCCTTGAACCTCTCCTTCATAAGCCTCGCCCAGAGCCGGCGCGCCGACCGGAACTTGGCGATCTCTTCAAAAAAATCGTTATGGACGTCGAAGAAGAAGGAGAGCCTCGGAGCGAACTCGTCGACGTCCATCCCGCGCCGGACCCCCTCCTCCACGTAGGCGACGCCGTCGGCGAGCGTGAAGGCCATCTCCTGGACCGCCGTCGCCCCGGCCTCCCGTATGTGATAGCCGGAGATCGAGATCGAGTTCCACTTGGGCATCTCCTCCGCGCACCATTGGACCATGTCCATCAGGATCCGGACGCTGGGCTCGGGCGGACAGATCCACTCCTTTTGCGCGATGAATTCCTTCAGAATATCCCCCTGGATGGTTCCGCCGAGCTGGGAGGGTTTGAGGCCCTGCCTTTCCCCCACGGCGATATACATGGCCATCACGGCGATCGCCGGGGCGTTGATCGTCATGGAGGTCGTGATCTTGTCCAGGGGGATCCCGTCAAAGAGGACCTCCATGTCGGCGAGCGAGCTGACCGAGACGCCCTCGATCCCCACCTCACCGCGGGCGATGGGGTGATCGGCGTCGAAACCCATCAGGGTCGGCATGTCGAAGGCGGTGGAGAGCCCCGTCACCCCGTGATCGAGAAGATATTTGAAACGCCGGTTCGTATCCTCGGGGGTACCGAAGCCCGCGAACTGCCTCATCGTCCAGAGCTTGCCCCGGTACATCGAGGGATGGATCCCCCGGGTGAACGGATATTCCCCGGGCTCGCCCAAGTCCCTTTCCGCGCGGAAATCCCGAAGGGACTCCGGGGTATAGAGCCGTTCGATGGGGCGCGAGGAAAGGGTCGTAAACTCGGGGAGCCGCTCCTTCAATTCCTTTGCGGCCGGTTTCTCGGATGGCTGGGCCATGCTGTGATTTGTCCCGCGGGAGGCGGGCCTGTCAACGTCTTACTGGTGATGAGACTCAGCATCCCGATCCGGTGCAGGAGCAGGCGGCCAGGAGCTCCTCGGAGGCGAGGGCGGGTGTTTGATGCCAGGTACAGCGGATCAACGCGGGGCTTGAGCCCGTGCAGGTCGCGGTCAACTCGCCGGTCACGACGCTCGCCGCCGGAACCTCCTCCGAGGAGGACACCACCGAAAGGTCGGACAGGGTGACGTCGCAGGAGCCGCTCCGGACCACGCCGTCGAACGCCCACTGAAGCTTGAGTCCTTCGGGGGCCCGTGCGAAGCTTCCAAGCGCGGACATCTCCCCCCCGACGCCGTTGCATTCATCCAAATCGGCCTGGACCAGAAAGGTCCCGTCGATTGGACCCTCGCTCAGCCTCTCGTCGATGCTGGAGGATCCTTCAGGATCGCACAAAAGCGTGTGCTTGTAGGTGACGACGTCCCCGGCGACGGTCCCCAGCTTGAAGGCGACGGCGAGTCCCGCGGTGACCGTCTGGAACGCGGCGGAAAAGGCGTTCAGAGATCTTTCGACGCCTCCGATAAAATGGCCGCCGCCCGAGCGGCAGGCGGCGACCGTCAAGAAGAAGGCAAGAAGAAGGAAACGGCGCATTCAGCTTGAAGTATAAGAGAAATTCCTTTTCCGGTTTCCGAATTAGAACGTTTCGGAACCGTTGATGGTAAACGCCTCGCCACAGATGCGGACGCAGCCCGACATGCTCTGCGTAAACTCCCCGGTGGCAATGACGATCGTTTCGCTCGCCGCGAGATCGATCACCGCGGAACATTCGCTTCCGTCGCTGAGGGTGACGATCAAATTGTTCGAGGAAATTTGATTCATATCGAAAGTCGATTGTACGGCGGTTGCCGTCTGGGAGCCTTCCACGCCGAGTTCCCCGTCGATCGCCGCATCGGCTGCCTCGCTCCCGGCGTTGTAGTTATTGCAGTTCGCCACGAGCTCACCGCTATCGGAGGTGCCGTCGGAGGTCACCGCGCAGCTCCCACTCACATCGCCGGTCAGCGTAATGCTGTCGCCGGAAACACTCGGAAGACCGACCTCATTGCATTCCGCACTCGAAGTAGCGGCGATGGCGCTCTTGAAACTCTGAACGGTCTCCAGCGTCAAGGCGGCGCCGCTGCTGCCGAAGGCCGCGCTAAACGCGGAAAGCGCCAGGTTCACCGCGGCGTCCGAGGTATCCAGCGCATCGCTCGATGTCGCGATCACGGAGTTATCGTCGGCCCCTCCGGTCCCGCCGCCGCCGCTGCTGCCGCTATCGCAACCGGCGAAGCTGCCCAGGTTGAGCGCGATCATGAAGGCCCCCAGGCCCAACAGGCCCGAGATTTTGCTGAGTTTGTTCATGGTTTCCCCTCCTTGGTATCCTTGTTGACTGTCCTTGTTAACTGTCCTTGAGAAGGCTTCTGGCAATGACCAAACGCTGGATCTCGCTCGTTCCTTCGTAAATTTCCGTGATCTTCGAATCCCGGTAATACCGTTCCACGGGGTAGTCCTTCACGTAACCGTACCCTCCATACACCTGAACGGCCTTGGTGGCAACCCAACCGGCCGCTTCGGAGGCGTGGAGCTTGGCCATCGCCGCCTCCTTGGTGAAGGGGATTCCATGGTCCTTCATCCAAGCGGCTCGCCAGACGAGGAGGCGGGAGGCGTCGATCTTCACCGCCATGTCGGCCAAAAAGTGCTGGATCGCCTGGAAATTCGAGATCGTTTGTCCAAAGGCCTCGCGCACCTTGGAATAATCCCGCGCATGCTCGAAGGCGGCCCGGGCGATGCCGACGGCCTGCGTTCCTATGCCGATTCTTCCAGCGTCTAAGGTCGACATGGCAATCGCGAAACCTCCCCCCTCAGTGCCCAAGAGGTTGGCCGCCGGGACCTCACAATCCTCCAGGACGATCTCCGAGGTGCTGGAGGCGCAAATGCCCAGTTTTTTCTCGATCTTGCCGATCGAAAAGCCTTTGAACCCCTTGTCCACGATGAAACAGGAGATGCCCTTGTGCCGCTTTTCGGTGTCCGTCATGGCATAGACAACCATGGCGTCCGCGTTGGGGCCGTTCGTGATGAAATTCTTCCGGCCGTTCAGGACGTATTGATCCCCGACCTTCCTGGCCGTCGTCTTCTGGTTGGCGGCGTCCGACCCGGTCCCCGGCTCGGAGAGGGCGTAGGCCCCGAGTTTTTCACCGCTCGCGAAGGGCGTCAGGTATTTCTTTTTCTGGGCCTCGGTCCCGAACTTGAGGATGGGGCCGCAGTAGAGCGAATTGTTGACCGACATGGTGACGGCCGTCGAGGCGCACGCGACCGAGATTTCCTCGAGCGCGAGCACGTAGGTGAGCGTGTCCAGCCCCGCGCCGCCCCATTCCTGGGGAATCATCATGCCCATCAGGCCCAGCTCAGCCATCTTCTTGATGTGCATCGAGGGAAAGAGGGATTTTTCATCCAACTCGGCGGCCTTGGGCGCAACTTCCTTTTGCGCGAAGTCGCGAGCCATGTCCCGGATCATGATCTGTTCGTCGGTCAGCTTAAAATCCATGTGGCACCCTAACGGGCGAACACGAGGTTCGCCCCTACATTAAAACGTTTCGGACCCCGTCACGTCGAACGCCTCGCCGCAGATCGACACACAGCCATCCATGGAGACGCTCCCGGTCCCGTTGTCGTTGTTGATCGTGACGTCTGCCGAAAGGTTCAGGACGGCGGAGCAATTGTCTCCGTCCGCGAGGGTCATGACGAGCAGGTTGGATGTGATCGAAGAGAACGTGAATGTCGATTCATTGCCGACCGTGGCGGCAGAACCGGAAACGCCGATCAGGCCGTCCACCGCCGCCTCGCCGGAATCGACGCCGTCGTCGTATCTCGTGCAGTTGGCGCGCAGGATGCCGTCCGAGGCGTCGCCCTCGAATTTTACCGCGCAGGTGCCGCCAACGCCTCCGTTGACCGTCACGTTGTCCCCGGACGGGGACGGGACGTCGCCCGCCGCGCAACTCGACCGCGAATTCGCTTCGATGGCGTCCTTGAGCTTGCCCAAGATCAACCCGGCGTTCAGCCCGAGATCGAGGGCCGACCCCGGCGTGCCAAAGGACGCGGTGAAGGCTCGAAAAGCCACGTTCTCAGCCGCCGTCGCCGTATCCTTGGCGTCCTGTTCGGTGCCCACCACATTGTCGTCGCTGCCGTGACCCGCAATCTCGTCGGTGTTGCATCCCGAAACGCCTCCGGCGAAGGCGGCGGCCAACCAGGCCGCAAACAAACCGAAAGACGAAAGTCGCAGCAAGGATTTCATATCATTTCCCCTTGAATTGGGCCGGGCGCTTTTCCAGAAATGCGGCGAGACCCTCCTTGAGATCTTCGGTCACGAAGCATTTCGGAAAACTCGTCTTCTCCTTTTCCAGTCCCTGAGGCAACGAGAGATCAAAGCCTTCGTTCATCACCTGCTTGGCCATCTGCACGGCCACGGGCCCCTTTTTTGCAATTTCACCGGCCAGGGCGCGGACGTCGTTCAGGAGGTTTTCCGGGGCGCAGACCTTGTTGACGATGCCGTAATCCTTGGCCTCGGCCGCCGTCAGAATGCGCGCCGAGAAGATCATCTCCTTGGCGATCCCTTTTCCGGCCAAACGCGCGAGCCGTTGCGTACCGCCCCAACCCGGAAAGAGTCCGAGATTCACTTCAGGCAGCCCCAGCTTGGCCTTTTCGGAGGCATAGATGAAGTCACAGGAAAGGGCCAACTCCATGCCGCCGCCCAGACAGAAACCGTTCACCGCCGCAATGACGGGCTTTTTGCAGTGATCGACCGCGTTCATGGCCGCGTGGCCCAGGTTGCCGAATTCCACGGCGTCGGCTTCGCTCATGGTGCTCATCGCGGCGATGTCCGCACCCGCCACAAAGGCCTTCTCGCCGGCGCCGGTCAGGATCACCGCGCGAACCTCGGCGTCAGCTGAAAGTTGTCCAAAACACGCCCGGATGTCTTTCAGCAAATCGGCATTCAGGGCGTTCATCGCCTTTTCGCGGTTGATGGTCACTGTGGCGATTGGACCTTCTTTGTTCAGGATCAGGTTCTGATAGGACATTTTTGACCTCCGGATTAGATGCGTTCCACGATCATCGACACGCCCTCGCCCCCGCCGATGCAGAGGGAGGCCAGGCCGCGTTTCAGATTCAGATCTTCGAGGGCGTGAATCAGGGTGACGAGGATACGCGCGCCCGAGGCCCCGATGGGATGCCCCAGGGCCACGGCCCCGCCGCGGACGTTCGCGTTCTGCTCGGAGAGTCCGAGGATTTTATTATTGGCCAGGGCGACGGCCGCGAAGGCCTCGTTGATCTCGAAGAGGTCGATGTCCTTCGCGGACAAACCGAGCCTTTGGAAATTCTTCTTGATGGCCTCCGAGGGCCCGATCGTAAACCACTCCGGCGCCACCGACGCCTGCGCATGCCCGAGAATTCGCGCAAGCGGCTTGATCCCGCGCTTCTTCGCGGCGTCCGCGCTCATGAGGACCACGGCCGCGGCCCCGTCGTTGATGGAGGACGCGTTGCCCGCCGTCACCGTCCCGGCCTTGTCAAAGGCGGGCTTCAGCGTCGGAAGTTTTTCGACGCTGCCCTTCCCCGGCTCCTCGTCGGTGTCGAACAGGACCTTGCCCTTTCTGGTCTCGAGTTCAACGGGCACGATCTCCCGCTTGAAGACGCCGTCCTTGATGGCCTTCTGCGCGCGCGTGTAGCTCTGCGCCGCGTAGCGGTCCTGTTCTTCGCGGGAAATCTCGTACTTCTTGGCGCACATCTCGGTCGCGTTCCCCATGTGGAAGTTGTTGTAGACGTCCCAGAGGCCGTCGTTGACCATGCTGTCGATGATCTGCCCGTTGCCCATGCGGTAACCCGCGCGCGCCTTCGGCAGAAGATAAGGCGCGAGCGTCATGTTCTCCATCCCGCCGGCGATCACCACCTCCGCATCTCCGGAACGAATCGCCTGGTCGGCCAACATCACGGCCTTCAGCCCCGAGCCGCAGACCTTGCCGATGGTGAGACAGGGCGTGCCCTGAGGGAGGCCCGCGAAGATTCCCGCCTGGCGGGCCGGGGCCTGGCCCTCGCCGGCCGTCAGCACGTTGCCCATGATGACTTCGCCGACGTCCTCCCCCTTCAGGCCCGAGGCCTGCAAGGCGGCCTTGATGGCGATGCTTCCGAGCTTGGGCGCGGGGACCTCCGCCAGAGATCCCTGAAAACTCCCGATGGGCGTGCGTTTGGCGGCGACGATGACGGTTTCCATGAATTCCTCCGTGTCCTGCGGAAGCGAGACTCGCGCCGCTACCCGCGGCATAACCCTCGCCCTGCTCGTAAAGGTAGTTAATGGAACTTCGCGAGCAGAGTCAAGCTGAGCGCCGGAACATACGTAATGATGAGAAGGGCCGCGAACAAAATGAGGAGAAACGGCAGCGTATCCGCGAAGACCCGCGCAATCGGCTTCTTGAACCGGTAGCTGGAAAGAAACAGGTTCAGGCCGAACGGGGGCGTCAAGTAGCCGATCTCGAGGTTCGTGAGAAAGATAATGCCCAGGTGAACCGGGTCGATCCCGTACCCCCGGGCGATCGGCGCGATGATCGGCACCACGACGATGATGGCCGAGAAGATGTCGATCAGGCATCCGACGATGAGCAGGAAGACGTTCAAGACGACCAGGAACATCGCCGGGCTCGTGATGTACTTCTTGGTCAGCTCGAAGAGCTTCATCGGCACTTCCTGGTCGATCACGAAGTTCGTGAAGCCCAGGGCCACAGCCACGATGATGAGGATGCCGCCCACGAGGACCATGCTGTCCTTCATCACGCGCGGGATGTCCGTGAAGATCTTCAGATCCCGGTAGATGAAGACCTCGACGATGAAGACGTAGAACGCGCAGACCGCCGCCGCCTCCGAGGCCGTCGTGAACCCGCCGTAGATGCCTACCAGGACGATCAGGGGGAGCGGCAACTCCCAGGCCGCCGCCTGGATCGCCTTGAGGGCGTCCTTGACCTTGAATTTGACCCGCGTCGTGCTCTTGGCCCCGCAAATGACGGAATAGGTGCCCAGCAACAGGAGCAACAGGACGCCCGGCAGGATGCCCGCCACGAAGAGCTTGTCGACGTCCACCTGGCCGATGACGCCGTAGAGGATGATGGGGAGGCTCGGCGGGAAGAGAAGCCCGAGGCTTCCCGAGCAGGTCACCAGCCCCAGGGAGAAGCCTTCCTTGAAACCGCGCTTCTTGAGGATGGGATAGAGCAATCCCCCCAGGGCGATGATCGTCACTCCCGAGGCACCGGTGAAGGCCGTGAAGAAGGAGCAGGCGAAGAGCGTGACGATGGCCAACCCCCCCGGCATCCAGCCGAAGAGGGCCTGGGAGACGGCAACCAGCCTCTCCGGCGTCTTGCTCTCCGCCATCATGTAGCCCGCGAAGGTGAAGAGAGGGATCGCCACCATGGCCGGCGCCGACACGAGCTGGGTCATCTGAATGATGACGGCGGAGGTGTTGATGTCGACCGAATGAAATCCGAACAAAGAGGCCGCGCCGAAGATGGAGAAGAGCGGCGCCCCGAAGAGCGCCATCAAGATAATGCCGATGACGACCAAGGCCGTCATGCCGGTTTGCCTTTCACGAAATAGACCATGTCCTTGAGGATGCCGACCACGAGGTGGAACGAAATGAGGGCAAAGGTGGCCGGGAAGATCGTCAGAGTGTACCAGGACGGAAAGAGCTTCAGAAACTGTTCGCCCGTCGTCATCTCGTCTCCCAGAAACTTGAGGGAGGCCTGAAACAGGAACCAGCAAATCGTGATCGCGAAGGCCTTGACGACCATCGAGGAAAGATGGCGGAAGCGCTCCGGCATGTACTTGGTCAGGACTTCGAGCGTCAGGTTCTGGTCGAGCTTGGTCGCCAAGGACGCGCCCACGAATCCGACCCAGAGGACGAGCAGGCGGACGATCGAGTCCGCCCAGGGGATGCCCTTGTTGAAGACGTCCCTCATGACGACCTGGAGGAAGGCGAGGACGAGCATCGAAAGGAGGCCGACCGATATAAGAACGTTCTCGACCTTTCCGACGGCGTCATTGAGCTTCAGGAGGAATCTCATAGAAAAACGCCCCGCTCCTCGACGTGAGAAGCGGGGCGTTACCATTCTTTTCTAGGAAAACAAAACTAATTTTCGGCTATCGCTGCACCGCCGCCAATAGATCCGCGCTGTAGAGCTTGCCCACCAGCGACTGGCCCACCTGCTTGGAGATGCCCATCATCGCCTGCTTGTCGGCCTCCGCAACCTCTACCTTCTGAAGTCCCAGCTTCTGGAGGGAGGCGAGCGCCGCCTCGTTGTCGTGCCGGGTTTGCTCGACGATCTGGCGGCAATATTTCTGGCCGACTTCCTTCAGGATCTTCTGCTGGTCGGGCGAAAGCTTGGCAAATTCCGACTTGGCAACGACCAAGGCGCCGATCGAATTGACGATGGGAAGATCGGTAATGTACTTGACCTTGGAGGCCCACTGGAGGGCCACCGCGCCCATCGGAGGGGCGTAGACCCCTTCGATCATCCCGGTCTGAAGCGACGTCAGGACGTCCGCGATGGAGAGCTGCACGGGCGTCACGCCCATAGCGCCGTACATGGCCTCTGCGACGGGGTCGCCTTCCCATTGCCACATCTTGATACCCTTCAAGTCGTCCAGCTTCTTGATGGGCTTGTTGGACATGATGTACACGAAACCCGCCTCCGCCCAGCCGAGGAGCTCGACGGGGGGATTGCCTGCCTGGAGCGCCGCTTCCAGCTTGGGCGTCACGGCGGAGGTCTTGCTGTCGATCTCGCCCGCGCTCTTGAAGAGGAAGGGCACCTCCAATACGCGAACCGACGGGGCAATCTTGCCCAAACCGAAACCAGTCAACCCGCCGCAGCCCAATTGGCCGCTCCGGATCTTTTGCACGACGGCCGTCTCGTCGCCCTGAACGCCGCCGGAATAGATCTTGAACGCCACCTGGCCGTTCGTCTTCGCCTTCAACTCGTCGTTCATCGCGACGAAGATCTTGTCCCAGGCGCTTCCCGCCGGGGCGATCGTGGCACACTTGATTTCCTTGACCTGGGCCTGCGCGTTCGCGGCCACGAACACCGACGCCGCGAAGAACGCCATCGCGAGCGCGAATCGCATGGATCTGACTGACATAGAGGTTCCTCCCTTTTTAAGGTTGGACTCTTTAACACGAACGCGGGGGGCCCTGTAAATACAGGAGTTATGACGCAACGCGGCGTTTGGTCCACCGCCTCGGCCTAGTTGAAATATTGTGCGGCGTTATCCTGGAGATATTTCGCGCGCTGCTTCGCGAGCGCGTTGGCCAACCTTTGCTCGGGAAGGGCTTCCACGGAACCGGCGTTGATCTTCGCCAACATCTCGTCAAAGAGACCGCGGTCCATCGTCTGCACGGCCAGGAATTGCGCCTCCAGGGCGTAGACCATGAGACTCCGTCCTTGGGTCGCTCTCGCCGCGTCCTCGAAGCTCGTCAGGGCCTTTTTGGGGTCCCCGCCCAGCATGGCGGGGCGGCTGGCGTAGTAAACCCCGTAAAAGAGATGCGGGGCCCCAAAATAGAATCCCGGATAGACCTGGACGATCCGCGCCATCATCGCTTCCACGATGGGAAGGTCCGCGACGACCGTGATATCGTCCTTCGAGAGATTGATATAACTCCCCCAATTGAACGCCGTCCAAAAGACGGGCTCGATCTCATGGCGGGCATAGCCGTTCATTTTCTTGCGCACCTGGTCGAGCCCCTTCGACATCGCCTTGACGAGGCCCTCGTCCTTCCGTTTCAGCAGGTCCATGCCGTAGAGCTTGCCCTTCTTGTAAAAATTCTTCGCCCGCTCGGCGTACATGTTGTATTTGTCCGGTTCCTTGAACTGGTACTGCACCATCCGCGTCTCAAAAAAACCGAAGGCGTACGTCGCGTACGAACGGGCCAGCAGGTTCAGGTAATTCTTGTTGGACGGGTTTTGAAAATTGAAGACCTCGAGGGTCTTGATCATGGCCAGGCCCGAGACCTCGGCGGTGTCGACGTCCCCCTCCTGCTCGAAGATCGGCGCCCCCACCTTGAAGATGCCGGAGGTGAGGTCGGACGCGATCTTAGACGGGCTGCAGGAAGTCTCCAAGACACCCGCGATCAAAATGAGGAAGCCAATGACGCAGACAGTCAAAATCCTAAGTGTTTTCATATAGTTTAGAGGTATCACTCCGTTCCGGCGGCTGTCAAGACGCCCGGGGGTTAAAACCTGCAGTCTTTTCGTGGATTTTCCTAAAAAGTTCCTTGGTTTCTTCGTCCAAATCGGGCGGGACGACGATCTTCACGACCGCAAACTGATCCCCCTGTCCGGAATGATCCAGGTGCGGAGCCCCTTTTCCCTTGAAACGGAATTTTTGACCCGAAGGCGTTCCCGGCGGGATCTTGAGGTTCACCGCCCCGTCGAGCGTCGGAACGCGGACCGTCGCCCCCAGAACCGCCTCCGTCACCGTGATGGGGACGTTCACGTAGAGGTCGTCCTCCTCACGCCAGAAGGACGCATGGGGCGCCACCTTGACCTGGATGTAGAGATCGCCCCTCCCCGCGCCCTTGCCGGGAATGCGGATCTTGCCGCCGTCCCGGATACCGGCGGGAATCTTCACGTCGATCCTGTCGTCATGGCCGTTCCGGGTGATGGCGATCCGCCGCTTGGTCCCACGGACCGCCTCCTCGAAGCCGATCTCCAGGGTGGAGTGGACGTCCTGCGCGGGCGCCTCCTGCGGTTCCTCCCCGAACCACTCGGGCTGGGCCCGTCCTCGCCCGCGGCGGGCCCCGCTGAACCCGGCGCCGAAGATGTTTTCGAAGATGTCGTTCATGTCGAACTCGGCCCCGCCGCCGCGGCCGCCGGGTCCGCCCGAGGTCCACGTGTAGGTCCGATACGGCTGGTGTCGCGGATCGAATCCGCCCTGCTCCGCCCATTGGCCGAATTGGTCGTATTTCTTCCGCTTCTCCTCGTCGCCGACGATCTCGTAGGCCTGCGAGATCTCCTTAAACTTCTCCTCGGCGGCCTTGTCGCCCTTGTTCACGTCCGGGTGATATTTCTTGGCGAGCCTCCGGTAGGATTTTTTGATCTCGTCTTGAGACGCGGAGCGCGCGACGCCGAGAATTTCATAGGGATCTTTGGGCATGACGAATGATTATACACCTTTAAACTGCGGCGTCCTCTTACCCAGGAACGCCTTGATCCCTTCCCGGAAATCGGCGGTCCTGCTCGAATCGCAGATCAATTTGGTCTCAAACGCCAACTGGTCGTGGAGGGTGTTCTCGTAGGTGGCGTTCATGAGCTTCTTGAGACGGCCGAAGGCGGCGGTCGGGCCTTCGGAAAGCTGCCGGGCGAAGGCCTCCGTCTTGGAGGCGAGCTCCGCGCCCGGAACGACCCAATTGACGAGCCCCAGCTCCATCGCCTCTTTCGCCGTGTACGTCGGCAGCATCATGAAGATCTCCGTCGCCTTCTTCATGCCGACGTGACGCGGGAGGAAATACGTGGAACTGCCGTCGGGCGTCAGCCCGATGCGGGCATAGGCGAAGTTGAAGATGGCCTCCTCGGCGGCAACGACCAGGTCGCATGCAAGCGCGAGAGGCGCCCCCGCCCCCGCCGCCGGGCCCTGAACGCTGGCCAGGATCGGCTTTTCCAGGTTCCGCATCGTCTCCACCATCTCGTGCAAACGATCGGGCATCGCGGCCGGAATCGATTTTCCTTCGTCGAGGAACCGGTTGAAGGCGCGGATGTCTCCGCCGGCGCAAAAGCAGCGGCCGTTCGCCTTGAGGACGACCGCGCGGATCTCCGGGGCCCGCGCCTTTTCCATCGCGTCGGCGAGCCCGTCGATCAACTCGATGTTCATCGCGTTCATCTGTTCGGGGCGGTTGAGCGTCACATGGGCGATCGCCCCCTTGGCTTCGTAGAGAACGGCTTCGTTCATAGGGCACCCCTCATGGTCTTGATGAAAGCTTCCGCCTTGGCCGACGGGTTCTTCGCGTTCTTGTGGACGAGGGCGACGAGGGCGCTGCCCACCACCGCGCCGTCGCCGATTTTCGCCATCGCCCGGGCCTGCTTTGGGCTCGAAATGCCGAATCCGATGGCGACCGGGAGCTTCGTGCGCCGCCGGATCTCGGAAACCTTGGCCCTGATCTCCGCCACCGACTTGAGAGCGGCGCCCGTCACGCCCGTCATCGAAACGAAGTAGAGGAATCCCCGCGCCCGGCGGCAGACGATGCGGATGCGCTCCGCGTCGGAGGTCGGAGTCAAAAGGTAGATCAGGTCGATGCCGCTTTTCTTGAGCGCCCGATCAAGGTCCTTGGATTCCTCGGGCGGCAGATCCACGACGATGGCGCCGTCGACCCCCGCCCGGGCCGCGTCGCGCGCAAATCGATCCAGCCCGTAAGAAAGAATGGGATTGAAATAGCCCATCAACAGGAGGGGCACTTGCGACACCTTGCGGATCCGGGCCACGAGTTCCAGAACCTTCCGAAGCGTCATGCCCTTCGCCAGGGCCCGCTCGGAGGCCTTTTGGATGACGGGGCCGTCAGCCATGGGGTCGGAAAACGGGACGCCGAGTTCAATCACGTCCGCGCCGGCCCTCTCCAGCGCGAAGATCAGCCTCTTCGTCGCCGCCGGATTTGGATCGCCCGCCGTCAGAAAAGGGATGAGGGCCTTCTCCCCGTTCTTCTTCAACCGCCGGAACGCGATTCCAATGCGGCTCACAGCTTCACACCATAGTAGTCGGCCGCCGTGCCCATGTCCTTGTCACCGCGTCCCGAGAGGTTGATCACGACCGTCTTGTCTTTCGCGAGCTGACGCGCGTACCGGGTCCCGTAGGAGACGGCGTGGGCCGATTCGAGTGCCGGGATGATCCCCTCGGTCTTGGAGAGCAGATCGAAGGCCTCCATCGCCTGGTCGTCGGTCACGGCCACGTACGACGCGCGTCCCGTCTCCTTCAAATAGCTGTGCTCCGGGCCGACGCCGGGATAATCCAGCCCCGCCGAGATCGAATGCGTCGGCTGGACCTGCCCGTCCTTGTTTTGGAGGAGATAGGATTTGAAGCCGTGCAGGACGCCGATCCTGCCCTTTAACAGGGTCGCCGCGTGGTGCCGGCCGCCGACGCCCTCCCCCGCCGCCTCGACGCCGATAAGCGTCACGGATTTGTCCTGAAGGAAGGGATGGAAGAGTCCCATGGCGTTCGAGCCGCCCCCGACGCAGGCGACCAGCGCGTCCGGCAAACGCCCTTCCATTTTCAGCAGATCCTTCTTCACCTCGCGTCCGATCACGGACTGAAAATCCCGGACGAGCATGGGGTAAGGGTGAGGGCCGGCGACGGTCCCGATACAGTAGTAGGTCGTGCGGATGTTGGTGATCCAGTCGCGGATCGCCTCATTCAGCGCGTCCTTCAATGTCTTCGTCCCCGAGGTCACGGGAAAGACCGCCGCGCCCAGGAGCTTCATGCGGAAGACGTTCAAGGACTGCCGGTGGACGTCCTCCTCGCCCATGTAGACTTGGCAGTCCTGCCCGAGCAGGGCCGTCATCGTGGCCGTGGCGACGCCGTGCTGGCCCGCCCCCGTCTCGGCGATGATCCTTTTCTTCCCCATTTTCTTGGCGAGCAGGCATTGACCGAGCGTGTTGTTCACCTTATGCGCGCCGGTGTGGCAGAGGTCTTCCCTCTTCAAATAGATCTTCGCGCCGCCCATTTTTTCCGTGAGGCGCCGCGCAAGGTAGAGCGGCGTCGGACGGCCCACGTAATCCTTGGCGAGGGCGTTCAATTCCGACCAAAAGGCCCGGTCGCGACGGACCGCCTTGTAGGCGGCCTCCAACTCGCGGAGGGCCGGCATGAGGGTCTCGGCGACGAACTGGCCGCCGAATTCGCCGAAATGGCCGTGCCTGTCGGGGAGCGGGGTCACGGGAGCGCCTCTCTCGCGTTGGAGATGAACCGCTCGATTTTGGCGGCGGACTTGCGTCCCGGTTTTTCCTCCACTCCGCTCGCCACGTCCACTCCGTCCGGACCGACGGTTCGGATCGCGTCGGCCACGTTCTCGGGGGTCAAGCCCCCGGCCAGGATGATCTTGCCGACTTGTTTCGCCTCGCGGGTGAGGTCCCAGTTTCCCGTCACGCCCGTGCCTCCGTAGGACTGCGCGATGAAGGTGTCGACCAGATAATACTCGCACCTGTATTTTTTCATGAGCTCGATGGTCTTTTCATCCTTCAAGCGGAACGCCTTCCAGTAAGGGGCCGCGAACTGCTCGCAATACGACGGCGTCTCGTCCCCGTGAAACTGGAGATAATCGAGCTCGAGGGCGACGGAAAGGTCTTTCACGGTCCGCTCGGATTCGTTCACAAACACGCCGACCTTCAAAACGGTCGGCGGGACGTCCTCCAGAATCTTCTGTGCCCTCTCGAACGAGACGTGGCGCGGACTCTTTGCGTAAAAATTAAACCCCAGGGCGTCGGCACCGAACTCAACGGCGGCCAACGCATCCTCGATGTTCGTAATGCCGCAGATCTTCACGAGCATGACGGGCTAAAATAGCTCAAAGAAAAACGAGATGTAAAGGACGGGAACGCTACCGGGGATCATCGGAGAATCGGCCGCCCATGGCCTGGCTCGATGAGAGCAGGTCGTTCCAAGCGCGCTCGGCGCGGCGTCTTTCATGGACGAAAGGCGGCACGCCGCGGCTGAAGGCGAAGTCGATCTGGGTTTTCACGCTGCTTCCGACCGTGTCCGCCATTCGTCTCAGATCGAAATGCCCGAGACCGATCGCGTTGGCGACGACGGCGGCGGCACCCATCCGGTTCACGGCGAAATCGGCGGCGTGGAAAATGCCGGCCGCCTGCAGGATCCAGGCGATCGCATCCGGGGAGCCATGGGCGTCGAAGGCGTTCTGGTTGTTGGCGGCGCCCGCGACGGCCCGGACGCCGCTCATGATCATCGCCGCCGCGACGTCGAACGTGATCGGTTGGGGCCCCCCGTTGGGCGAAAGAATGCGGGCCTCGGGGAGCATCGTCACGATCGGCGCCAGGCCCGCTTCGGACCGGATGCCGTGCCACGCCATGCGGACCGACTCCCAAACGTTCGGCATCCGGACCGAGGCGTCATGGTAGAGCGGCGCCGGAAATCCGCCCGACCTCAGCGCGCACAGTTTGCCGGGATCGATGTCCACGACGCCGGCGACCGGCGAGCCGCGGACGTTTCGGAGTTTTTGATGCAGGAGCGAGCCGATGCCGCCGAATCCGACGATCAGGACCGGCGACACGGTCCCTCCCAAGAATTCCTCGTGGACGTTCCTCAGCGCGCTGTAGACCCCGGCGGCGGTGTGACCGATGGGGGCATGGCCGCGATAATTGCCGAACTTGCTCCCGACGATATTCCAAGGCGCCAACTTCGCGAGCGCGTCCGCCGCCTCGGGGCCGACGCCCTCGTCGCTGCCCGTGAGGCTGATGCCGAGCGTTGTCAGGACGTCCGCATAGACCGTCAACGACTTCGCGAACCCCTGCCCGTTGTTTCGGTGCAGGAGAATGCCCTTGGACCCTCCCAGTCCGGTCGGCGTGTCGTGCTTCACCTGGTGGAGCGCCTCGTCGATCGAGCGCCACTTGTGGGTCATCGCCACGCCCTTGTCGACCACGCGCTTGAGCGCCTGGCCGAACGTCATCCGGTCGTCGCGGAACGCCATCGTCCCGCCGGAGGAGAGCCAGAGATTGCGTTTGAGACGGCTCCAAGGCGAGCGCCCCACGCCGTGAACGAAGATCATGCCGCAGACGCCCTCCTCATCGTTCAGGAAGACGGCAAGGCCCAGACCGTTGGCCCAATGCCGATCGAGACTCTCCGACCAAAAGGACCCGAGATCGTGGGCCTTCGCGAAAAAGGCGACCTGGGTGCCCCCCTCCGTCGTGAAAGGCGAAAAGCCGTCCGTGGGATCCGCCATCCGGGCCCAGAAGCCCGGGGACGGAGATGGGCGGGTGAACGTGAGCGGCGAGAAAATCTCCCGCACGGCCGCCAGGGGGGAAAGCGAGGACGCGCCGTCACGTTTTTCGAGTCGCGCGAGCTCCGACTCCCCGGCGCCGACGCGCGCGCCAAGCAGGGCGAGCGACCTCAAGGCCTCTCCCACCTGCAACACGCCGCCGTCCCGGATCGCAGCGAGCGTTCGGACGGTCGTCTCCGGAAGGTCCCAAGCCTCCAGCTCCCCGGCGGCACGAACCGTTTGGGCGAGCCGCGGCGCGACGTCCGCGAGCCGTCCCGCGTTCTGAAGGGCCAATTGAAGGGTGGAAACGGCCTGGGAAAGCGTCAGCGAAGAGGCATCCATAAGCGAAGCCATTCTTCGTCGCGGCGCGTCAGAGGTTGCGAGAAATCAATCGGTCGATGAGGACTTCAGCAAATTTCCGAGCGCGGCCCCCGGATCGGAGGACTTCATAAAATATTCGCCAATCAGAAACGCATTCACGCCGACGCCTCGCAATTTTCTCACGTGTTCCGGAGCGGAAATCCCGCTCTCGCCCACGAGGACGGCCCCTTTCGGAGCGAGCGGAGCCAGACGGACGGTCGTCTGCAGGTCCACCTTGAGGGTGTCGAGATTGCGGTTGTTGACACCGATCAAGGTCGCCCCGGCCCTTTTCGCCCGCTCCATCTCCTTCTCATCGTGCACCTCGACCAAGGCCGCCATGCCGAGGTCTTGCGCCAGGGCGGCGTAGTCCTTGATCTGCGCGTCTTCGAGAATCCGGACGATCAGGAGGATGGCGTCGGCGCCGTGCGCCCGGGCCTCGTGGACGTGGTATGCGTCGAGCGTGAAGTCCTTCCTCAAGAGGGGAATTTTCACGCAACGACGGATGTCTGCCAGAGATTTCAGGCTTCCTTGAAAGAAATGTTCATCGGTGAGGATGGAGAGACAGGCCGCGCCGTTTTCCTCGTAGGCCACCGCAATCTTGATCGGATCAAAATCGGCACGAATGACGCCGGCGGAAGGCGACGCCTTCTTCACCTCGGCGATGATGCGTATCCCTGGTTTGAGCACGGCATCGATGAACCCGCGTCTAGGCGCGGCGTCTTCCGCCATGGCCCGTACGTCCTTGAGCGAAACCTTCCGCCGGACGGCCTCCAGCTCCTGGCGCTTGTAGTCGACGATCTTGTCGAGCAGCATGCGTCTATCTATCGGATATCCGGACGCTTTTCACAAGAAAGACCTATTGTCATAAAAATATTGACAACTGTCATAATAATTAGGACGATAAGATCGTATGGACTTGAGCTTCCTCATCCCTTCCAAGGTCCGCCGCCTGGTCCTGGATTACTACGTCCGAAACCCTGACGCCCAGGTGGGCATCCGCGAACTGGCCCGGGAACTCAAGATCTCGCCTCAGGAGTCGTTCCGGGAACTGTGCAACCTGGAAAGCTGGGGGATGCTGTTCTCCAGCCGCCGGGGCAGCGAGAGGGCGTTCCGGTTAAATCAGCGTTTCCGACTGTATCCCCCTATTCGCGATTTGCTGACGCTTTATCGAAAGGAACAAAACAGAAAATACGAAGTCAACCAAACCTATAGGATGGAAGACTTGGTGCGCGAAATCGGCAAAACCCCGATTCCTCCGGAAATGCTCCCGCGTCTCATGGAGAAACGGAAAAAACACCGCTCTTATGAAGAGGAGAAGATTCTGAAGAGGATCAACCGAACATGAGCGGCAAGAATCAACAAAAACTGAAAATCATCGCCGAATTGCCGCAAACTATTCGCCAAGTCACACTCGCGGCTTTCCTCTCCAAGCTCTTTCGGGCCAAGAACATGGATTTCATCTTAGTCGGCGGAGCGACGGTTCAATTCTATACGCAGGGAACCTATCTCACGAAAGACATCGATGTGATTCTCAGAGGGGATACCAAAGAAATGATCGAGGAGATCATGAATTCCCTCGGTTTCAGAAGAACGTCGAACTACCGGCAATTCGGTCATCCGGTCTTCGATTTCTCGATCGAATTTCCGCCCTCCCCCATCGAAATCGGGAGCAGAACGATCTCCAAGGTCAACGTGATCGAGACTCCCGAAGGCCCGCTGGAGATCATTCGGATCGAGGACATCATCATGGATAGGATCATTGCCGGCGTGGAATGGAAGCATCAAGGATCGATCGAGCAGGCGAAACTCCTTTGGATGAAAAATCAGAAACGCATCGACCTCGACTACCTCACCGACTTCGCCAAAAAGGAAGGCTACCTCAAAACGTTAAATCAGATCATTTCTAGGTAAGTCTGCACAGAGCGGCTCTCCTGCTAATATGTAATAATATCCCATAGTTCATAGCTATTATTGGGATCTCTTACGTTTCTGCGCACTTCTCGGGTTCCATGCACCTTCCGCCTGAGATTGAATCTTTCCAGGCCATTTCAGACCCTTAGCCCCCGTTTTTCCCCGCCCATTTCAGATGGCAGGCCGAGGTCATTCCTCCGAACGACGAAGCCGGTATGACGTGATCCGAGGCGGCGCCGGCATCTGTGCTGGAACCGGAGCCTGAGCCGGAACCTTTCAAAACGATTCTGATTGGCGACGCTTCCGGCTTTTTTAGGACGGCAACTCTGAGCCTTTCGAGCCGATAAATAACGGTGCCTGAGGGGCTTCGAGAAATTATAAATTGATGCGGACTTGCGCCTGGCGGAGCATCCTGCCGATCTTCGTGCTCGAGAGTGCTTCACGGGAAAACTCCGCCAGCATCAGATCCTCTCCCGACGATCCCAGGCGATAGATCTCGTAGGCCCTGGCGGCGATCTTTGCATAGGTCGCCGACGACAGACTTCCGGCTCGTTTCAGTTCTTCAATCGCCTCCTCGAAGGACCGTGCGATCCTCTCGGGGCGCCTGGGCTGATTCAATCGACTTGCCCCCGACTCTTCAAGGAGACGGCGAACCTCAGGATCTTTGCATAGAAATGCTTGGAAGGTGCCGTCCGAAAGAACGAGCGGCGCGGGCAAATCACGATTGTAGAGATCGCGAGCGCGATCGGCGATGGCCGTATGCCCTATTGTGTCCAAGGTGCCCTCCTCTCTCAACTGGCGAATCGCCGCTTCGAAAGCGGCCACGGCTTTTGCCTTGTCGCTTCTTTCTCCTTTGGGAAATCCACCGGCCTCTTGGATAAGGTTCAAGATGGGGGAGTTCCCGGAGGGATCCGGCAAAATGGCCTTATGAAATTTATTGAAAGGCGGCCAAACCGGCCCTTTGCAAAACTCCTCGCGAAAGATTCCGTGGGCCCTGCGGGCGATCGCGGCCATCGGAACCGTCGAAATTTTTCCCGATCGCTTAAATTCCTCGACCGCCAATCGAAAGGCCTCAAGGACCAGGAAGTCACTTACGTGAATAGGCGGGTTGCGAGACTCTTTCAAAGCAGCATTAAGAATTCGAGCCTCTTGCCGGAGACCGAGGGAACGAATGAAGTCTCCGATATGAGGCCGGAAGATCTTGACGACAACGGGCAAGGCACTCCAACGGTGAATGGTTTCCCTCCATAGAGCGGCATCGCCGTGACGGAGAGAGCGCCGCGATGCTGCCACATCCAAATAAGAAGGAAGCCCTTTTTCTAGGACCGGCAACCCTTCATCCAAGAGGGTCAGCAAATGGCGCTCGGTCCCAAAAAGACCGACCCCTCGGAGAAAGACCCCGGTGAACAGGGAACTATAACTTGCCATCTTGGTCGAAATCTCGCGTTCGAAGGGAAAAAGTTGCTCTATTCGTTGGAAATCCGGATCACGTCCTTAAGGACCTCGTAGGCCCTGCCCTGATCCAGCGAGTGCTCGGCGATCGTCAGCCCCTCTTCGAGGCTTGAGGCGCGTCCCGAGACCATGAGGGCGGCGGCGGCGTTGAGCATGACGGCCGTTCTCAGAGGCGACTCGTAGCCCTCCAGGACCCCCTTGAGCATCATCGCGTTGTAGTCCGCGTCGCGGCCCAGGAGGTCCTCGGGCTTGCACAGTTCAAGACCCAATTCTTCCGGGTCGATCGTGAGCTCGCCGATCTTTCCGTTGCCGAGGGCGACCGCGTAGGTCCTGCCCGTGAGCGTGATCTCGTCCAACCCGTCCTCGCCGTGCACGAGGAGGACCCGCGTCGAGCCCAAGTCGCGGAGGACCTGGGCCATCATCGTCATTTTCTTCGCGTCGTAGACCCCGATCACCTGGGTCAGGGGGTTGGCCGGGTTCGCCAGAGGGCCCAGGAGATTGAAGATGGTGCGCGTCCCGATGCGCTTCCGGGCGCCGGCGACGTTCTTCATGGCCGGGTGAAAACGCGGGGCGAAGAAGAAGCCGAACCCCGCCTCGACCAGGCACTTGCGGACCTGGACGGGCTCCAGTTCGATCCTCACTCCCAGCTTTTCCAGGATGTCGGCGCTCCCCGACTTGGAGCTGATCGCCCGGTTGCCGTGCTTGGCGACCCGGACGCCCGCGCCCGCGACGACAAAGGCCGCCGCGGTCGAGATATTGAAGGTCCCGCTCGCATCTCCTCCGGTCCCGCAGGTGTCGACCAGGTTGTCCTGATTGACGCTCACCTTGACCATGAACTCGCGCAGGACCCTGACCGCGCCCTTGATCTCCGCCAGGATCTCGCCTTTATCCCGCAGGCCCGTCAGGAACTGGACGATGTCGTCCTCGGCGGCCTTCCCCGCCATGATCTCCTTCATGACGGCGACCATTTCCTCTTCGGAGAGGGAGCTTCCGCGGCCGAGTTTTTTGAGAACGACTTGGATCATGGGATCATGAACGAGAGAGGTCGAGAAAATTCTTGAGAAGGTGTTTCCCTTCGGCGGTCAAAATGGATTCGGGATGAAACTGGACGCCTTCGAGCTTCATCTCCTTGTGCCGGACGCCCATGATTTCCCCGTCGTCCGCGGTGGCGGTGACCTCCAGGCAGTCGGGAATCGATTGCTTTTCGATGACGAGCGAGTGATAACGCGTCGCCTCGAAGGGATTTTTCAAATCCTTGAAGACGCCCTTGCCGTCGTGCCGGATCATCGAGGTCTTGCCGTGCATGACCTTCTTGGCCCGGACGATCTTTCCCCCAAATGCCTGTCCGATGGACTGGTGACCCAGGCAAACGCCCAGGATGGGGATCTTGCCGGCGAACTCTTTAATGATGGGGACGGAAACCCCGGCCTCGTTCGGCGTGCAGGGTCCAGGAGAAATGACAATCTTGTCGGGATTCAGTTTTCGGATCTGATCGAGCGTGATCTCGTCGTTGCGGTACACCCGGACGTCTTCCCCCAATTCCTGGAAGTACTGCACGAGGTTATAAGTGAACGAATCGTAGTTATCGATCATCAAGAGCATATTCGATCGCCTTCATCACGGCCTTGGCCTTGTTTTGGATTTCCTTATATTCCGTCTCCGGCACCGAGTCCGCCACGATCCCTCCGCCGGCCTGAACCGTCACGACGTGGACTCCGTCCACGTCCTTCAAGAGCGCCGACCGGATCGTGATCGCCATCTCCATGTTGCCGGAGAAACTGAAATAGCCCACGCACCCGCCGTAAAACGACCGTCGCACGGGCTCCAGTTCCTCGATGATCTCCATCGCGCGGATCTTCGGCGAACCCGACAGCGTCCCCGCCGGAAACGTCGCTTTCAGCAGGTCGAATGCGTCCTTGCCTTTCTGAAGCCTCGCCCGGACGTTCGAGACGATGTGCATCACATGGGAGTATCGCTCGACCTTCATGAGTTCGTCCACCTGGACGCTCCCGGCCTCGGCGACGCGACCCAGGTCGTTCCGGCCCAGGTCCACCAGCATGATGTGCTCGGCCCTCTCCTTCTCGTCCGCCAAGAGCTCCTTTTCCAAGGCGAGGTCCTCCGCGTCGTCCCGGCCGCGCTGGCGCGTTCCTGCAATCGGCCGCAGCGTCATCTGGCCGTCCTCCAAACGCACCATGGTCTCCGGCGAGGCGCCCACGAGGGACGTCCCGTCGAACTTGAGATGAAACATATAAGGAGACGGGTTGATCCGCCTGAGCGCCCGATAAAGCGCCAGGTCGTCGATCCTCATCTCCGACTGAAACCGGATCGCGAAGACGGTCTGGGTGACGTCTCCCGCCATGATGTATTCGCGAATGCGGGAGACGCCCCGGGCGTGCTCCTCCTTCGAGAGGCTCTGTGTCCACCGGGGAGGTTTTGACGCGCTTCTCTTGGCCGGCCGCCGCTCGGGTTTGCGGGAGGCGATCGCCGCCGCGGTCCTCCGGATCAAGCGCACGCCCTTTTCGTACTCCTTCTTCACGGACGCCTTCGAATCGATGCGCGCGTCGTAGACGATCTTGAGCGACTGCTCGAAGGTGTCGGCCACCAGGAGGATTTGCGGGACGATGAAATAGAGATCGGGCAGATCGAGCCCCGGATGCTTCAAGTCCGGCAACCTCTCGAACGACCGGACGGAATCGTATCCGACGATGCCGACCGCGCCGCCCGGAAAGATTGGCATGCCGGGCACCGGCACGAAACGGTACTGATGAAGGATCTTTTTCAGTTCGTCCAAACGGCTCGCGGCGGCCTTGAAGACGACGGAGGGATACAAACCGATGAAGCTGTAGCGGCCCCACTTCTCGCCGCGCTCGACGCTTTCGAGCAAGAACCGGTATTTTTCGCTCTCGAACGCCTTGTAGACGGCCAGCGGCGTGTCGAGGTCGAGCGGCATCTCCCCGGCCAAGGGGACCCGGCACCCCGGACGGGCGCGCTTCCTGAATTCCTCGAAGGATGCGATACGCATTCGCCAAGTTTTGCGTGTCATAACGAGGAGTTGTCAACGACTAAAAAAACTGCCACAAAGCGGAACTCATATGACGCCAACCAAAAGAATCGCCTCCTTCCTGACGGCCGTGAACCTCAAGCTCTGGCCGCTCATTTTGATCGGCGTCATCGCGCTGAGCGCCGCGAGCATCCCCAGGACGATTCAACTCTTCAAGAACATCAGCACCGATCCCGTCGACCTCCTGCCGCGGGAGAACCCCAACGTTCAGGCCCTGCTCAAGGTTCGCGACAAGCTTGAGAAGGGCGTGCGAACCTCCATCGTATTCGAATCCGACGACCCGGAGGCCACGCTCCGCTTCCTGGCCGACACGGTGGAGAAACTCAATCACGAGCCCTACGTGGGCCGCGTGATCGCGCGCAAGATCGGCTACGACTTTTTCGACAAGTACAAGATGCTGTTCGTGAGTCTGGAGGATCTCCGCACCATCCGGGACCGCATCGACCGGCGCATCCAAAGAGAAAAGCTGCGCGGCCTGTACATCGACCTCGAAAACGAGGGGGATTCCGTCTCCTTCAAGGACATCCAGGAAAAGTACGGGGCCAAGTACGCCGAAGAGACCAAGAGCGAATACAATGTGTCTCCGGACGGGCGCATCTATTCGATCTTCGTCGAATCGGGCCCGGAAAGCACCGGACTCTCCGCCGCCAGCAAGTTTCAAGACAAGATGGAGGACTTCGTCGCGACGCTCGCGCCCAAGACTTATCACCCGACGATGAAGGTGTACTTCTCCGGCGCCACCAAGGTCCTGGAGTACCGGGCGCTCGTGAAGGACCTGAAGCGCGTCGGCATCATTTCCGGGATCCTGCTTTTCATCCCGCTCCTCATCCGGTTCCGGAACCCTCTCAACGTCCTGTCGATGTTCCTGCCGTTGGCCGTCGCCATGCCGATCTCCTTCGCCGCCGCCTCGTACTTCGTGGCCAAGCTCAACGTTTCGACGTCGTTTCTCTTCGCGATCCTCGGCGGCCTGGGGATCGAGAACGGCATTCACATCTTCAGCCGTTACCATGAAGACCGCACGTCCGGCCACGAACGGAGACACGCGATCAACCAGATTTACGAACATACGGGGCGCTCGATCCTGACCTCCGTCGCCTCGGTGGCGGTCACCTTTCTGCTGCTTCTCATCAACGAGTTCCGCGGCTTTTCGGAATTCGGCCTCATCTCCGGTCTCGGGTTGTGGGTCATTTTCTTCGTTTATTTCCTGTTCATGCCCTCGCTGCTGATCTTTTTGGAAAAAATCCGCGTCTTGCGATTCCACCGCGCGGTGGCCGACTCCGAGCCGGCGATTCCCGTCAAGGCCAAGTGGCTGACCGTCTCGCTCGGCGTCTTTTCCTTGTTCACCGTCTTTTCCTTCATCGTGACGCCGTTCATCGGCTTCGAATACGATTCCAAAAAGACGCGGGCGGAGATTCCGGAGGTCATCGAGGCCAAGAAGAAGCAGCGAATGACGACCCGGCGCGTGAACAACCCCGCCGCCGTGGTGATCTATTCCAGCGACGAGGCCGAGGCCCTGCACGAGGCGGTGGAGAAGCGCAAAGAGGAGGACAAACTTTCTCCCACGATCGACACCTCGCGCTCGTATTACGACCTGGTGCCGTCCGATCAGGACGAGAAACTCAAGGTCATCGGTGAGATCCAAGCGCTCCTCAAGGACGACACGATCCGGCTGGTCAAGGGCGAGCAAAAGAAGGACCTGGATCGGTTCAGGGAGGCCCTCGACAAGACGGCGCCGATCAAGGAGGGCGACGTGCCCCCGGAGGTGGAGGAGGTCTTCAAGGGCAAGCCGGAAGTGCCCGGAGAGCTTTTTTACATCAACGCCATCCCCGAGCTCGAGCTCGACGACGGCCAGAACGCCATGCGGTTCGCCGAGGACGTGGGAAAGATCGAGACCAAGGCAGGCGTCTATTACCCCTCGAGCGACGGCGTGGTCTACGGCCTGGTTCTCAAGACCATGCTGGCCGACTCGAAGACGGTCATGATCGTCTCCCTCCTCTCGGTCATGTTCTTCGTCTTCATCGACTTCCGGAGCGTGCGGAAAACCGCGATCGTCATGGCCTCCATCGTCCTCGGCGTGTTCTGGCTGTTGGGGGTGATCTATATCTTCGGTATCAAGCTCAACTTCTATAATATGATCATCATCCCGGCGGTCATGGGCATGTCGATCGACAACTCGATCCACATCTACCACCGCTATGAGGAGATGGGCCGGGGCTCGCTCGCGAAGGTCCTGGGCTCGACGGGCGTGGCCGCCATGCTCGCGTCCCTCACGAACGCCTCGGGCTTTTTCGGCCTCCTCTTCTGCGTGCACAGGGGGCTGTATTCGATCGGGCTGCTCGCGGTCATCGGCGTGGGGACGTGCTTCCTCTCCACCCTGGTTTTCCTCCCGGCCCTTCTCCAGTTCCTGGAACACTTGAGATTTGACCGGAAAGAGGTCGTGCCGTAAGAGCTGTTCGGATGACGAACCCGCTCCCCTTCTTCCATCTGGCCGCGACGACCGCCGGTCTCCGCGCGCCGTACCCGATTCGCGACGCGGGCGCCGTCCTCCAGGCATTTCCGTCCCATCTGATCCCCGAGGGATTCGACGCCGCGTCCTCCTCCCTTCCGCTCACCTATCTCGACAGCGCGGCCTCGACGAAGATGATCGGACCGGCCCGCGATGCGCTGGAGAGCATACTGGGTCATTATGCCAACAGCCACTCGACGACCTACGGGGCGGCGAGGTTCTCGACCCACGCTTTTGAAAGGGCCCATGAAACGGTCTTGGGGTTCACGGGCGCCGACCCGGCGACGCACGTGGCCGTCTTCGTGGGCCACGGGGCGACCGGGGCGATCAACCGTGTGGCCCGGAGCCTGTTTTGGAGGGGGCCGGAAGACGGGCGCGACACGGTCGTCTTCTCCGGCATGGAGCACCATGCCAACCAATTGCCTTGGAGCAAGTACGCGCCGCGGTCGATCGGAGTCCCGGTCGACCCGATCAAAGGAACGCTTTCCCTCGACCGTATCCGCGACGCGCTGAGGGAAAACAAGGGGCGAGTGCGCCTGGTGGCGGTGACCGGCGTGTCGAACGTCACAGGCATCGTCAACGACGTCGCGGCGCTGGCGCGCCTGGCCCATGGGGCCGGAGCCGAAATCCTCGTCGACGCCGCGCAGACGGCGGCGCACCGCAAGATCCGCATGCGGGAGGACGGCGTCGACTACCTCGTCTTCTCCGGCCACAAGGTCTACGCGCCGGGTTCGCCCGGAGTCCTCGTCATGCCCAGGTCCGCGTCTCCCGCGCAGCCGGACGAAATGGGCGGCGGAATCGTCCTATCCGTCGATCTCGAACGTCATCTCTTAAGGGATGATCTCCCCTCCCGGGAGGAGGCCGGAACGCCCAACATCCCCGGCGCAGTCGCCCTCGCCGCGTCCCTGAAGACGCTCGAAGTCATCGGCATGAACCGCGTTTGGGAACATGAACTCTCTCTGACGCGCCAGCTTGTCGGGGGACTCCAGGTTTTCGAGGAGGTACGCATCTTCGGCGACGCCGACCTCGACCGCACGCCGCGGGCGGGCGTTGTCGCCTTTTCCGTGGATGGCATGCATCACGCGGTTGTTTCCCAGTCCTTGGCGGACTACTTCAACATCGCCGTCCGGAACGAGTGCTTCTGCGCCCATCCCTACGTGAAGGCCCTCCTGGGGGTGACGCCTCCGGAATTGGAGGCCTTCGAACGCGCGGTGCTCGCGGGAGACCACAGCCGGACGCCCGGGATGGTCCGGGCCAGTCTGGGCATCTACTCGGACGAAGGCGACATCGAGCGGCTCCATGCCGCCGTCGACTGGATCGTCGCGAACGGCGCGCGCCTGAACGCCGAGTACGAGGTCACGCGCGAAGGCCGGGCCGTCCGCCGGGACGGCTGGACGTGGGAACCCAAGACCGATAGTCTTTTTTAGATGCGCGAACTCATCGACCTTTGCCGCCAAGCCTCGGAACTGCTGGCCCGAGACCCCCTCAAGGGCCGGGTGACGTCCCGTCTCAAGAAGGACGGGGCCCTGCGGCGCCTGACCCAATCCATCGAGTTCCACCTTCACCGTTGCGGTGAGGTGTACCGGCCCGAAGCCACGAGGGCCCAGGCATCCGAGGCATCCAGACCGATCAAGGCGATGACCTGGAACATCGAACGGGGCAAGCGTTTCGAGACGCTGGTTCATGTCTTGTCCACCCACACCGAGATGAAGGACGCCGACGTCTTCTTTCTGACGGAAGTGGACTGGGGCATGGCCCGTTCCGGCAACCGAAACGTAGCCGCCGATCTCGGAAAGTCCCTCGGTCTCTTTTCCTATTTTGCCCCGTCCTATTTCAATCTCACCGCCGGACACGGCTCCGAACGTCACATTCAGGAACCGAACGCCGTCGGCCTCCATGGCAAGGCGATCCTCTCGCGTTATCCTCTGACGAACCTGCGCGTGGCGGCGATGACCAACGCGACCGACAAATTCAAATCGAAGGAAGTGCGGGTCGGTCAGAAAAGATCCCTGATCGGCGACCTCTCCGTCTCCGGCGGCAAACTGACCGTCGCCTGCGTTCACCTGGACGCCTTCTCCTCGCCCCGCATGCGCGCCTTCCAGTTTCAGCAGGCCGTCGGTCCCTTGCTGAACGGCGCATCGTCGACGCCCGCGCTGATCGCCGGCGACTGGAACACGAACACGATGAATTCGACCTCCGGAAGAACCCTCTTCGCCAGCGTCCTCCGCCAGATCCTTTCTCCGGGCCCAAAGCGCATGATCAGCGCCCATCACGCCTTTCCGCAGAAGAAGTTCGATCGCCCACTTTTCGAAGCGATCCGGCGGCTCGGGTTGGATTATGAAAACTTCAATGAGGAAGGCGCCGGCACTTTCGACCTGGTGACCGACGACAGGGAACTGGGCCAGATGGCCAAGGACCAGTTCCCGGAATGGATGCTCCGCTGGATCAACCGCATCGTCAAAAAATCCGGCGGCCGGTTCAGCCTCAAACTCGACTGGTTCGCCGCCCGGGGCTTAACCCCCCTTCTGAAAAAAGTCATCCGTCTCCGCCCCGGCGAGGACTACCCCCCCGACGACCGCCCGAGCGATCACCACCCGATCCTTCTTTCCTTTGAAATTTAAGGCGAAACTGCATAGGAAATAAGCCGATAAGGCGGTTCGTTATGGTCGCGACCATCCCAACGGCGTGCCTGATTCCAGGCTATCAACTGCAGGAACTCATCAGCACCGGCGGCTTCGGCGCCGTCTATCGCGCCCTGGACGCCTCTTCCGGCGAGACGGTGGCGATCAAGGTGGGACAGATCGCCGAAAATCCGAATACCCCGGAATTCCGCGCGCAGCTGCAGAGAGACTTCGAGAACGAATGGGCCTCCTTGAACCGCATACGGTCGGATCGAATCGTGAGACCCATTGCGCGGGGGACGACGGTCGATGAGAAACCCTATCTCGTCCTTGAACACGTGCCCGGCGTCACGTTGAATGACTTTCGGATCTCCGTCGAAAGCGGCTTTCTCCCCTTCGACGTCAGGCAAACTTCGATCCTCATGCTTGGGGCGGTGGAGGCCGTTGGGGTTCTCCACGAGAGCGATCTCATTCACAACGACGTCAAGCTTTCGAATTTCATCGTAATGGAAGACGGGGCGGTCAAGCTCTGCGACTTGGGGATGGCAAAATCGATCCAGGAGGCCAGGAAGGCGGGAAGCCGTCCTTACCGAGGCACTCCGCGCTACATACCGGTTCAAACCGTCGAGACCCCCCAAAAGGACGTCTACGCCCTCGGCGTCGCCTTCTATCACTTGCTGACGGGCCGGGAGATTTCCCCTTCTTCTCATCCCTTGGCCAGCCTCTTTCCCCCTCCTCCACCCAGCCAGACGCGGCCGGAGCGGGGGATCGCCAGGCCGGTCGACCGCGTCGTCATGAAGGCCATTCATAGGGCCCCGACGAGCCGGTACGCCGATGCGAACGAGATGGCGGAGGATTTGAGAGCGATCGCTATCCCGCCGAAGACGTTGAAAAGACCCGCGCGCCGCCGATGAGCGCGGCGTCCGTCCCCAGTCCCGCCTTCACGATCTTCACTGTCCGGGCGGTTTCCTCGTAGGTCCTTTGGGCCAGTTCCTTCTTGGCGGGCTCGATGAAAAAGTCCCAGGCCTCCGCCACGCCCCCGCCCACGATGATCGTTTCCATCCCCAGCGTGTTCACGAGGGAGGCGAGGCCGATCCCCAGGTAATAGCCCATTTTTTTGAAGAGGGTGTTGGCGAAGATGTCGCCGTCCAGCGCGGCCACGTAAAGATCCTTGGCCGTCGTCCGGGCGAGGGGTTTACCGAGCCTCTCAAGGAGCTGCTCCCGGCCGTCGGCCTGGTCGGAAATTTCCGCGAGACGCAGAATTCCCGTCGCCGAGACGAAGGTCTCCAGGCACCCGCGGCTCCCGCAGGCGCACTCGGGGCCGTTCGTCTCGATGCAGATGTGCCCGAACTCGCCCGCGAAACCCCGGTCGCCGTGAAAGACGCGGCCATCGATCACCATCCCCCCACCGAGGCCCGTGCCGAGCGTCATCATGAGAAAGTTTTTCAATCCCCGCCCCGCGCCTTTCCAGGACTCGCCCAGGGCCGCCAGGTTGGCGTCATTGTCGACGGCGACGGGCCAGGAGAGCTCGGGCCTGAAGAACGAAAGGAGTTCGAGGTCCTTCCAATCCGGAAAATGGGGGGAACGGTAGACGATGCCTTTGGCGGGATCGACGATGCCCGGAAAGCCCAGCGAGACGCCGAGAATCTTGCCATTGCGGGATTCGACGTTCCCGCCGAGGGAACGAACGGCGTCAACGACCTTTCTCAAGACCGTCGCGCTTCCCGCGCGCGCCTCGGAGGCCTCTTCGAGGCGATCCAGTACGGTTCCGTCCTCGCGCACCGCCGCGATGCGGAGGTTGGTCCCGCCGAGATCCACGCTCAAGACGAAGTTTGATGAAGACATAACGGCGTGTTATCACGAATAATAAGATAACAAAATGCCTCAATTTCTCATTCCTCCGGGGAAAAAACCGGACGATCGCGTCGCCGTCTCTCCGGAAGAATCCCGCCACGCGACAAAAGTCTTGCGTCTCGAACGCGGCGCCCGCGTCCGCCTGACCGACGGCGCCGGAGGACTCTTTACCGGACGCGTCGAAACGATCACGCCCAAACAAACCATCGTCTGGATCGAAGCCCGGCTTCCGGTTCCGGAACCCAAGGCCAAGGTCATCCTCGCGCAGGGGCTTCTCAAGGGCGACAAGATGGAGTTTGTGATCCAGAAGGCGGCCGAGCTCGGGGCTTTTGCCGTCTTGCCGTTCACCTCGTCGCGCACCGTATCGGATTGGAAAGGTGATTCGAAGAAGCTCCAACGCTGGGGAAAGATCGCGGAGGCCGCCTCCAAGCAATGCGGTCGGGCCGCGCATTTGGAGATCTTGGAACCTCTCGCCTTCACCAAGGCGCTCGATGTCGCCGCCGACGCCAAGATCGCCTTCTGGGAGGAATCACCGAGACCGGCCAAGGACTTCTTGCGCGGGCAGCAGGCGCGGAGTCTTCTCGTCCTCGTGGGGCCGGAAGGCGGCTTGTCAAAAATGGAAACGGACGAAGCGGTGCGAGGCGGATTCACCCTGCTCTCGATGGGGTCTTTGATCTTACGGGCCGAGACGGCGGCGATCAGCGCCTTGAGCGTCATTCAATATGAATTGGACAACTTCTAAGCCCCTCGTCATTGCCCACCGGGGTGACACGAAGGCCGGCCTCGAGAACACGCTGCCGGCGATCGAATCGGCGCTGAAGCTCGCCATCGACGGGATCGAGGTCGATCTCCAGCTCACGCGCGATGAGCGCGTCGTCCTTTTTCACGACGACGACCTGCAAAGGCTGGCCGATCGGCGGGGAAACGTTCGGGAATTCACCCTCTCTCAGCTCAAGGCCTTCCGGCTCCAACAGGGAGGATTCATTCCCACGCTCGAAGAATTGCTGGACCTGGTGCGCGATCGCGTCTTGCTCAACCTGGAGATCAAGACCCGGCCTCACTGGTACGCCCCGGGCGACGGACGACTTGAGGTGAAAATCGCCGAGACGCTCCGGAAGTTCTCTCTCGGCGACTCCATCCTCCTATCGAGCTTTCATCCCCTGCCGCTCTGGCGGATGAGGCGGCTCGCCCCCCGCCTCAGGCGGGGGGTGCTCTTTGAGTCCAAGTACTGGATGCACCGGATGGCCCTGCCGCTCACGCGCCCCTTTTCGATCAACGCGCCCCTGGCGCACGCGACGCAGGCGCTCGTGCAGGCCGCGCATGACGCGGGACGGCGGTTTCTGGTTTGGACGGTGAACGCCGAAGATGATATGAGAAAGTGTCTGGAGGCAGGCGTTGACGGAATCATCACCGACGAACCCCGGCGGCTCAAGACACTCCTCCTCCATCGGCCAAGCGGCGGATGACGGGAAGACTCCCATCACCGTCTACGACCCGACCTTCTTCCCCCCGGAACACACACAGACCCAGCGCGAGACACCGACCGGGGAGGTCCTTCCCGCGACGCTCCAGCAACGCTTCGCGGCCGTCTTCGCCGATCTCACGATCCTGGCGGCCCTGGGATCTCCGCTTTTTTTCTTCTTCCAAAAAGCCGCCTCCTTCGCCGCGTCCCTCGCGGGTCTCGTCCTCGTCTACTCCTTTGCCAGCGAAGCGTTGATGACGGCGACTCCGGGCAAGTGGCTCGCGGGCCTGCGGGTCCGCAGTGCGGACGGCGGAGAGGCGTCCATCGCCGCCGTCCTCATCCGCAATCTGATGAGGCTGATCGACTACCCGCTGTTCTTCCTCACGGCCGCGGGCCTCATGGAATCGACCCAAAGGCATCAGAGGCTGGGAGACCTCCTCGCGGGCACGGTCGTCGTCCGGGAGATCGCCTTCGAGCCGCGGCGGATCCCCCCGGAGACCACGCCCCTGGCGGGCGCGACGCGCCGGGCGGTCGCCTGGGCCTTGGATCTGCTCGTGATCGTTCCCATGGCCTATGGCCTCCTGCTCGCCATCCCCGTCGGGCGTCCTTCGTTGGCCACGATCGCCATCAATGCCGTCCTGCCGCTCACGCTCCTCGCACTCACTGTCTGCGAGACCTTTTTTCAAACGACCTTCGGCAAGGCGCTTGTGGGGCTCCGGGTCGCGCAGGAGGACGGACGCCCCGCGCGCTTCGCGTCGATCTGGCTGAGGAATGTCTTCAGGCTGATCGACGCCAATCCGATCGGTTACCTTTGCGCCCTCCTCTCCAGCCGCAAACAACGCCCGGGAGACATCGCCGCCGGCACCTTGGTCTTCCGCGACCGCGGCGGCCTCCGGGGCTGGATCGCCGTTCCGCTTCTCGCGGGACTTGCGTTCGGAGCGTTCTCCGTGGGTCTGAAGAACCCGGACAGTTTCCTCCGGCGGAATTTCAGCCTTCGCGTGGGTGCATACACGGTCGACCCCGTGCCGCAGGCCGTCAAGCGTCTCCCCTTTCTCCACCTGGGGATCCTGATCGACGAGTTGGGACTGGGCCCCACCGAGGCGGGGCCGGTCGCGGACCCCGTCTTTCTTCCGGGACAGGGCATCTACGTTCTCTTCCGGATCTCGGGCTATCTCGTCCAGTCGGAGAAGGCGTGGATCCAGGCGGACGTCCGCGTCCGGAACACCGCCGGTAAAGTCGTTTTGGAAAGACCCAATGCGATCAACGCGAGCATTCCCGTGGGCTCCCGCAGGTCGGCACGCCTCATCTCCCGCTTCGCCCTGCCGCCGGACGCCCCATGGGGTCCCTACACCGTCACGCTCACCCTCCGGGACCAGTTCTCGGGCAAGACGGTCGAGGCAACGCGGAGATTTGGCCTCCACCGCTGATTTCTCAAAATTTTCGCGCCTTTCCGATTGATTTTTAAAGCAAATCTCGGCATAAGGGACTCATTCAACCAAAAACAAGGAGTTCGCCTTGTCCGGTCATTCCAAATGGGCCACGATTAAACGCAAAAAAGGCGCCGAGGACGCCAAGCGCGGCAAGATCTTCACCAAGATCATCCGCGAACTGACGGTCGCGGCGCGTGAAGGCGGCGGCGACCCGAACGGCAACCCCCGCCTCCGCACGGTCATGGACAAGGCCAAACAGGCCAACATGCCGCAGGACAACGTCACCCGCGCCATCAAAAAGGGCACGGGCGAGCTTGAGGGCGCCACGTACGAAGAGCAGTCGCTGGAGGGGTACGGTCCCGGCGGCGTGGCGGTGATGCTGAACATCCTCACCGACAACAAGAACAGGACGGTTTCGGAAATCCGCAATGTGTTTTCCAAAAACGGCGGCAACATGGGCGAGGCCGGCTGCGTGGCCTGGGTCTTCCACAAAAAGGGGTTCATCCAATTCAACAAGGGCCAGGTCACCGAGGACGCCTTGATGGAGACCGCCCTGGAAGTGGGGGCTGAGGACATCAAGGAGGAGGAAGACACCTGGGACGTCCTGACCGATCCGGCCTCGTTCGAGAAGGTCAGGAAGGGTCTGGAGGACAAGGGCCTCAAGCCGGTTTCCGCGGAGGTCACGATGGTTCCTCAAAACTCCATCAAGATCACCGGGGCGGAGGCCGAGAAGATGCTCAAGCTCATGGAAGCCCTCGAGGACCATGACGACGTCCAGAACGTCTACGCAAACTTCGACATACCCAAGGAAGAAATGGAACGCCTGAGCAAGATGGTCGCCTAATGCGCATCCTCGGCATTGATCCAGGCTCGCGCATCACCGGTTACGGTGTCGTCGAAAAACGAGGCTCCTCTTTTCTGCACGTCGACAACGGGTGCCTGATCCTGCGCCCCGCCGACCCAATCCCCTACCGGCTGGAACAAATCTATTCCGGGCTCTTGGAGATGCTGGCGCGGTACAAACCCGACGCGGCGGCGGTCGAGGAGGTCTTCTTCGCCAAGAACGCGGCGAGTTCCATCAAGCTGGGCGAGGCGCGGGGCGTCGCCCTGCTCGCGGCCGTTCAGGCCCGCATCCCGGTCTTCGAATACGCGACCCGCGAGGTGAAGCAGGCGATCACGGGTTTTGGACAGGCCTCCAAGGATCAGGTGCAGAAGATGGTCAAGAGCGTGCTGGGACTTCCGCAAGTCGCCCAGGAGGACGCCTCGGACGCCCTGGCCGTCGCGATCTGCCATCTTCAATCCTACAGGCTGAAGGCGGTGGTGGGATGATCGCCTCCTTGAACGGAATTCTCGCGCAAAAGTCGATGGACTCCGTCGTCGTGGACGTCGGCGGCGTCGGCTACAAGGTCGCCGTCTCCCTCAACACCTTCGCTCGCCTGCCGGGAGCCGGGGATCGCGTCTTTCTCTTCGTCCACACCGCGGTCCGCGAGGACGACATCGCCCTCTTCGGCTTCATCGAGGAGTCGGAGAAAAAGGTCTTTCTCAAACTCATCGGCGTCAACGGCATCGGACCCAAGCTTGCGCTCACCATCCTCTCGGGCATCGCCCCGACGGATCTCATCGATGCCCTCCACCGGGAGGACCTGGCGCGGCTCACGGCCATCTCCGGCATCGGCAAGAAGACGGCCGAACGGATGATCCTGGATCTGAAGGACAAGCTGAAGGAGCTGCTGACGGAGGATCGGCTCAAGGTTCCGGCGGGACCCCGAGGACTGATCGAGGAGGCGACCTCCGCCCTGGTCAATCTGGGCTACAACCGGGCCGTGGCGGAGAAAACCCTCTCTCACGTCCCTCTGACCGAGGGAGCGCCTCTGGAACAAATCCTTCGTAAGGCTTTGAAAATTCTCTCGGACAAGGCTCTCACATGAAAGACAACGCGGAGACGGCAGCCCGTTCCATCTCCCCCGCCACCCAGGAGGACGAAGCGGCGTTCGACGCCTCGCTGCGTCCCAAGACCTTCGCCGACTACTACGGCCAAACGAGCGTCAAGGAGAAGCTCGCCCTCTTCGTCGAGGCGACCCGCAAACGGAAGGAAGCCCTGGACCATTGCCTCTTCTACGGCCCTCCGGGGCTGGGCAAGACCTCGCTCGCCTACGTCATCGCGAACGAACTGGGTGTGAACATCAAGTCCACCTCCGGCCCCGTCATCGAGCGCCCCGGCGACCTGGCGGCCATCCTCACGAACCTCGAACCGCACGACGTCCTGTTCATCGACGAAATCCACCGCATGAGTCACATCGTGGAAGAAATCCTCTACCCCGCCATGGAGGACTTCAAGCTGGACATCTTGGTGGGCCAGGGCCCATCGGCCAAGACGATCAAGCTGGACCTGCCGCGTTTCACCCTCGTGGGCGCGACGACGCGCGCGGGACTCCTCACCTCGCCCTTGCGCGACCGGTTCGGCATCACCTGCCGCCTCGATTTTTACACGCCGGAGGAACTGGCGGAGATCGCCTTCCGTTCCTCCAAACTCCTGGGCATTCCGGTCGAGCGCGAAGGCACTCTGGAGATCGCCTCCCGTTCGCGGGGCACGCCCAGGATCACCAACCGGCTGCTCCGGCGCGTCCGCGATTACGCTCAGGTCCGGGCCCATGGGAAGATCGACCGGAAGACGGCCCAAGAGGCCCTCGCCCTTCTCGAGGTGGACGAAAAGGGTTTTGACATGATGGACCGGAAGATTTTATCCACCATCATCGACAAGTTCGCCGGAGGTCCCGTCGGCGTGGAGACCCTGTCGGCCGCCTTGAGCGAGGAGCGCGACACGCTGGAAGACGTCTACGAGCCCTATCTGCTTCAGTGCGGCTATCTCCAGAAGACGCCCCGGGGGCGGACGGCGACGGACCTGGCCTACGAACACTTGGGACGCCCCATGAAGGCCTCCCGGCAGGAAAAACTCTTGTGAAAAGGTTGCTGTTCTTCATCGCGGTCTTAAGCCTCCTGGTCTCGTTCGGCAACGAGGGCTGGGTGAGACTCTACCAGCTCCGGCGGGTCGGGGCCTCAATCGAGGAACAGAACCGCCTCGTCGCCCTTCAGAACGACAAGATCCGTCATGAAATCGAGGACCTCCGGGATCCAAAATATCTCGAACGTTTCATCCGCAACGAAATGGGCTACGCCCGCGAGGGCGAAACGCTCTACGAATTCATCGAACCCAGGTAAAGGAGCCCCCCCGTCATGCCCGAGCAAAGAAAAGGCCGCGTGAAGTGGTTTAACGACTCCAAGGGTTACGGCTTCATCGAGCAGGACAACGGACCGGACGTTTTCGTTCACTATTCCGCCATCCAAGGCGAGGGCTTCAAGAACCTCCGCGAAGGCCAGGAAGTCCTCTTCGAAATCGTCGAAGGCGCCAAGGGGCCCCAGGCCGCCAATGTCGTAAAGGCCTAGGTCGATTCCTCGTCCTTGATTCCAAAGACCCGAATCTTCTGAAACAGCGTCGACTTGGCGACACCCAGCGTCTCCGCCGTGCGCCTCTTGTTCCAGCCGTGCTCGCGCAGGGCTTTGAGGATGGCCTCCCGCTCGGCATCCTTGAGGATGTCGGCAGGCTTATCCAGGGACTCCTCGGAGCTGAGAAAAAGGAGGTCCTTCGCGGAGATCGACTCACCGGGGGCGAAGAGGACCGAGCGCATGAGGACGTTTTTGAGCTCGCGTACGTTTCCCTTCCAAGAATGGGAGGAGAGGGCCGCGACGGCCTCCGGCGAGAGCGTCTTCTGGTCCGCCGGCGCCAAACCCTCTTGAAGCGCCGCCAGAAAATGGGCGGCCAGCAGTGCGATATCCTCCCGTCGTTCCCTCAAGGGAGGCAAGGCGATGGGCACCGAATAGAGACGGAAATAGAGGTCTTCCCGGAATTTACCCTGGCGCACGTGGGCCTCCAGAGAGCGATGGGTCGCGGCGACGACGCGGACGTCGGCCTCGATCTCCTGCGTCCCCCCCACGCGCCGGAAACGCCGGTCCTCCAAGACCCGAAGAAGCTTGGGCTGCAGCTCCAGCGGCAACTCTCCGACCTCGTCCAGGAACAGTGTGCCTCCCTGAGCCTGCTCAAAGGCGCCCGGGTGACGGTTCAAGGCCCCCGTGAAGGCCCCCTTTTCGTGGCCGAAGAGCTCGCTTTCGATGAGCTGGGGGGAAATGGCCCCGCAGTTCAAGGGAACGAAGGGGCGGCGGCATCGGGTCGAAAGATCATGGACGGCCCGCGCCGCCAGCTCCTTGCCCGACCCCGTTTCGCCCAGGATGAGGACGGTCGCCGACGTCGGAGCGGCCTTCCGGATCTTTTCAAAGACGCGAAGCATCGCGCCGCTCGCGCCCATCATCCCGCAGAGGGATGCCTGGCACCCGCTCGCGCGCCCGCGGGCCACGGTCTCGCCGTCCCCCCAACCGGAATCGTCCCCGAAGACGACGGCCCAAGACCCGAGACCGATGCGGTCTCCGTTCTTGAGCGGGGCCTCGCGCACGCGGCGCCCGTTCACCGTTGTCCCGTTCCGGCTCCTGTCGACGACCCAGAAGGTCCCGTCCCGGCGTTCGATCGTCAGGTGAAAGCGTGAAATCTCCTCGTCCGGGAGCGTGAGGTCGTTGGCCGGGTGCCTCCCAATCCGGAGGACCTCGGCGGGGAAGGGATATTTGAGGACCTCGCGGTCCAAACGGAAAAAATGAAGTGTCGTCATGCCCGGCAGGGATTCAACCCGCGTGCCAGGGCATGTCTTGTGAAATCCAAAGGATTTCCGGGGCTGCGGGCGTCAACTTTACAGGCCGTGTAAACCTAGATGGGCAACTTGAACTCGCCGATCCGGATGCTGGGCTTCGAGACGCGTCCGGTGATCGTGAAGGGATAGCTTCCATCGGCCGCCTTCTGCTTTTCGACCAGGCCGAGGATCTGAAATTTTTGGGCGAAGTCCGGAGTCGGTTTGAAGGAGCCCTTCAGGTTGAAGCGGTAGTTGTCCGCCCGGCGCGCCCCGTAGACCTTTCCGTCCGTGTTCAAGTCAAGGTCGCCACCCGCGAGCTGAAGCGACTTCACCTCCAAATTGCCGCGGCTGACCTGGATATCAATCTTTGAATTGCCCCCCGTCTGCGCGAGCTTCATGGCCGGAACCTTGAACGCCCCTTCGGCGAGCGAAATTTCCCCCAACCCAAGGTCCAAGACCTGCAGGACGGCCGATCCGGTGTTCCGGAGGGGGTCTTGCGGGTACATTTCCAAGCTCACGTTACCGCTGACGGTCCCCGTCACCGGAATTCCCGCCCTTTGGGTCAGAAAGGAGATGAGGCCGAGGTCGAAGCGGTCCAATTTGGCTTCGATCTCCATCCCGCCGCCCTTGCGGATGAAGGCGCCCGTGGCCCTCCCCTGCGGAGGTTTCACGTCGAAGTCGACCTCCAACCCGCCGGACAGCAGCGCCAGAAGACCCACTTTGACCTTGGCCTGCGAAAGCTTCATCGGCGCCGCCGCGGCGCTCCCCCTCGGCCGGATCTCGATGTCCTTCAGCACGGCCCCGCTGGGCAGAGAGGGCGATAATTTTCCGATCGTCACCTGGTAGCCGCCGCCCATCGCGTTTTCGATCTCCGTCGCCGCCCGGTTCTTCACGCTGTCGAAGGGAAAGAGCAGGACGGAAAATAGGACGAGGCTCAGGAAGAAAACGACCGGATACAGGAGGATTTTAAGAAACTTGGACATCTTTAGGTAGCTTTCGCTCGATTTATATTTCCTTTTTCACCGCAAACGTCGCCACTTCAAAGGAAACGTCCAGGATCTGCCGGTTGTTGCCTTTGGGCTTGATCTGGATCCTCCGGATTCGCATGGGGGAGGACTTGTCGTTCTCGAGATTGTAGAGGAATTCGAGCAGGGCCGTCAGTCCCACGTTGGAGAGCTTCACCTCCAGCGAGTTGATCTCGAGATAATCCGTCTCCGTCGGCGCCTTCTCCTTCACCTGGTCCACCGTGAGGTCGCTCTGCTTCGCGATACTCTCGATGCGCGTGGTGAGCGAGCCCCCCGCACGGCCGAAACGTCCTTCCAATGCGTCCGCCTCCGCCTTGATGCGCCGGTATTCGGCGATCTTGTCCGCCACCTGGGTGGCGCCCTTCTGGGCGGAGGTAATGTCCTTCTTGAGAGAGGAGACCTTTCCGGAAAGCAGCGAAAGCGGAAGGAAGAGGATCAGGGCCAGCAGGGCCGCGACCGCCGCGAGGGCCAGAAATTTTTTCGGCGGCGAGAGTTCCCCGAAGGCCGTCAAAACGTTGTCGAGCGAGAAGTGCTGAAGCGGCGAATAGCGAGTCTTGAGAGCCATGTTACGCCCCCTCCTCGGTCTCGCCGCCGGCGAGCTCGATGGAGAGGCCGAAACGGATCTCCCCCTTGGGCCCCTTCTTGACGTTCTCGGTCGCGACGTTCTTGAACATCTTCGACTTCGCCAGCGCCTCCTTGATCTGGTCCACCGCCTCGAAGGAAGCCACCCGACCTTGCAGGCGGATGCGCCTGGCGGCGATGGTGAAATCGTCCACGTCCAGAACAAGGACCTCGCGCGGCGGAAGCGTGGCGGAGAATTCCCGGAGGACGTCCAGGACGGATAGGGCGGTCTCCTCCTCGATCTTTTTCTTTTTTTCCTGGGCCTCGGTGATCTTTCCAGTAAGGCTGGAAAGGATGGCTGTGGGATTACCCTGCGACTTCTTGGGCAGCTCGGGCAGGGCCTGGGAGGAAAGCGCCACGACCTGCGCCGTCGAGCCCTTCACCCGCCCTTTGAGCGCGCCGTAGCTCGCCACGAAACTGCCGAGCGCGAAGAAAAGGACGACGCCCAGGAGGACAGCCGCCTGCTTGACGAGACCGACATACTCCTTGACCTCGCCCTTGTAGGCGAACTCCCCCCGCCGGAATTGGATGTCCCGGATGCCCGAACCGGTCACGCCGCGGTAGGCAAGCCCAAGCGCCGAGGCCGCGATGGGACGGCACCAATTGGAGTCCGCAAGATGATTGAACGGAAAATCGAGGCAGTCGAGAAAGCTCACGTTCATACGGAGCTTGCCGGAGAGATATTGGTCGATGCCCGGGAGCCGGGACGTGCCTCCGCAGAGAATGAGGGCCTGCACCACTTCCTGCTTGTTCTCTTGAAACGCCATGAAGGTCTGTTTCAAATGCAGAAGAATTTCGTTCAAGGGACCCTTCATCGCCTCGGCCACGTTGCGGGTAGTCTGATCCGCCCCCTCCACCTCGGGGCCGATCTGGCCCACCTCGATCTTCATCCGCTCCGCCTCGGCCTGAGGGATGTTGAGGGACTCGGCGATGGCGCGCGTCAGGTCTCGCCCGCCCACCATGACGGTCCGCGCGAACTGGAGCTTGCCTCCCACGAAGATGAGGATGTTGGTCTTCTCGTGCCCCAGGTCCACGAGGGCATAGGCGCCCTCCGGCTGAAGCACGCCCAGTTTCATGACGTTGGCGAGCTCCACCGGCTCGCTGCCCACGAAACGGGGATCGATGTCCGCTCCGGTCATCGTATTCAGGAACTTGATGAAATCGCTCGCCTTGGCGTAACTCACCAGGACGGTCGAGCCGGTCTTGGAACTCTTGAGGAACTCGTAGTCGATGAGCAGCTCCTCCAGCGGGAGGGGCACGTAGTTCTCCATCTCGAACTCGATGGTTTGGTCGACTTTTTTGAAATCCGCGAATGGAAGGTCGATCGCACGGTGGGACGTCACCTGACCGGGCAAGGCCGTATAGGCCGCCTGGGACGAAAGGTTGTATTCCTCAAAAAGCCGCCCGAGGGCCTGCGCGACGGCCCCCTCCCGGCCGAGGGCCTCGGCGTTGACGAGGGGTTGCTCGAAAAACCCGACGAGATGGAACTCCTTGAGGGTGCGCTCGATCTCGGCGACCTTGATGGAGTAACTGCCCACGTCGATGCCAAGGATGGTCTGAGACATCTAAAAAATCATACGCCTATTCGACCCGAAAATAAAGTGTTTTCCATAGGTTAGGATTGGGTTGCGAGGCGTCGATGACGGCGACGATCTTGGCCTCACTCTCACCGGCCATCCCGGTCGCCTCGATGCGGTAAAAACGGTTGGTCGTCGTAATCTGGGCGGCCAAGGCCGCGGGAGTGGGGGCGCCGATGACGGGCGCAATGGCCGCCGCAACCGCCGCCGGCTGGGGAGAAGGTTCGCTGCAGGCGAAGTGGACGGCCTCGATCACCGCGTTCCACTTCTCGTCGTCATTGAGACTGATGGGCGCCATGCCGGGGGTCGCGGTGATGAACCTGAGGACGAAGGCACGGATCATCTCATCGGAGGCCTGGCAGACGTTGATCTTGTTGTCGCCGTAAACGGTCACCTGCGGGGCCAGGAGCTTGAAGAGATCGTCCCCGACGCCGTGGACCAGCAGAAGCTCCGCAATGGTGGTGTATTTTCCGTTCTTGGGCTTGTAACCCAGCCCGTCGTACTCGGACTCCTCGGATCCTCCGGAAATGCCCGGGGACTCGTTGATCCGGTCGTCGCGGTCGGCCCAGTCGGCGACGGAATTGACGACCTTGCGGATCTCATCGGGTTTGCCTTCAAAGATCGATTCGTACTCCTTCTGGGAGAGAAGGGAAAAGAGCAGCTCCTTTTGAAGGTCATAAGGCGTGAGGGTTCCCTCGGGCGGCGGCGCCGCGCCAGTCACGGTCCCGAGAGGATCGGCCCGAAAGACGTTCAGATTGAGCTTGCGCTCCTCCGTGTCGCAATCGACGGCGAAGTCGCCGTCGAAGTTCAGGAATTCCTCGGACCCCGAGACGGCCTCCCCCGTCTCCTTGAACTTGGGCTTGTCCTCGTCCTCGGGCGGCGGCGTCTCCTTTTTTTCCGCCCCTTCGCCCTCGCCGGTGGTTTCTCCGCCCGCCAGCCCCGGCAAGGCGCCCGAGGACAACCCCTTGAGAAGGCCCGTGGAGAGCGGAATCTGCTTGCACAGCGGGTCCGCGGTAACGCCCGAACCCTTGAGATTCTTGAGCAGGCTCGCGTACCGGGCCCGGATGTCCTTCTCAAACTTGAGCTCAAGACGCGCCAGGTTGTAGCCCGAACGGGCCAGGTAGTAGGCCTTGAGCCGATCCCTCTGCGAGGCGGCGAGGTCGTAGCCCACGTGAGAGTTGTAGGCGAACTCCACGACCAAGGTCGTCAGGATCAAGAGGGCCCCCAAGACCATCATGAGGGCGACACCGCGTTCGTTTTTGATCACCTTGAACATGTTAAAAATCGTTGGGACCGGGAGACATTTCGAGCAAGGCAACCGTCATGAACCGGAGCGAGTTGTCCTCATCCACCGGGTCCTGAAGCACCAGCGTGATCTCCACCGCGCGCGGCAGGCGGTTGGCGAAGTCCAGCTTCGTCGTGTCCCATTCGTCCTTATATTCGGTCTTGGCCGCGTCGTAATAACGGAAGTTGAGTTCCTTCACCCCGGTCATCAGCACGGTTACCTGCCCCTTTTCCCCGGGCTCGGCGTCCAACGGGCACTTGAGACGGCGCTTGACGGCGTAGAGACCGTCGCCGTCTTCTTGGGTTTCCAGAAAGTACGTCACCTCGGCCAGGTCGGACTCCTTGGCGTCCTTCAAGTAGCGCGTGTGAGAGAGGGTGTCGAACGTGAGCTTGTCCTGGTCGCCGTTGTTCTCCGCCGAAAAGACGCTCTTGGAGGACTGCTCGCCGTTGGGCGAAACGCCCAGGAGCTCGACGTTGCCGTAGAGGACCGCCGTCGCGAGCTCGCGCGTCAACCGGTCCATGAAAACGTTGGCGCTCCGGTAGGCGTCCTCCCGCGTCTCGAAGCGTTCCTTGGACCCCACCATCGCGCCCATCGACTGATAGACGAGAAAGGAGATGATCGCGAGCAGGACGACCGCGATGAGGACTTCGATCAGCGTGAAGCCTTTTTGATTCATAATCTACATCTTCACGACGTGGGTCGTGAGCGTGATGCCTTCCTCTTCCTCGTCGTCCTCGCCGCGCCAGACGATGGTGAGTTTCACCTCGCGCGTCGCCTGGGAGAGCTGCTCGGAGACCATCGTGAACACCTGGGTCATGATGTCCGCGCTCACGCCTTCCGGCGCGGGCGGCACGGGAATCTCCACCTTCTTGATCTTCAGGCGCCAGCCGTAGTCCGGGTATTTGTCCTCCTCGAACGTCCCGGCCTCCTCTTTCTCCTCGGGGAACTCCCCCTTGGCGATCCCGGCCTCGATCTCGATCAGGGCCTGGTCCATCTTGAGGCGGGCCAGCTGCGTGCACACCGAGATTCTCTGGGCCCGAGCCGAGCCCAAGAGCGACGTGCTCTGAAGGCTGTAGATGGCGAGAAGCGAAACGGCGAGGATGGCAATGGCCACCATCACCTCGAGGAGCGTAAAGCCGGCGCTGTGGTTGCTTTTACTTGTCCTCACTTCTCCACTCCGAAAAATGCTCCCGATACTCGGACGCCACGCGGACCTTGCCGGAGAACGCCTCGACCTCGACCGCATAGTGGTTTTCGTCCTCCTCGTCCTTGAAATTGATCAGGGTCGGCGTGGCGTAGCCATCCGGGAAGAAATAGGTGTAGATCCGGCCCTTTTCCTTCTTCCATTTGAGGTAGGAAACGGACACATCCTTGAAGAGGACGCCGGACGGGAGTTTGACGGGCTTCAAGAGTGATGACTCGGACGGGGCGCAGGAGTCGGCGGTCTTGGCCGCTCCTTCGTCACCTGCCGCCGCGTCGGCTCCTTCACCTTCCTCGGGGGCCGGCTTCGCCTCCTCTTTCTTGTCCTTTTCCGCCTGCGTCTCTTCGTCCTCGACGGAGACGACGACGGGTTCCGTGCATTCCTCCACGCTGTAAGACTGGGCCTCCAGGTCATAGAGAACGCGGATGTACCGGTGGTCGGTCACCGCCTTGTTGGAAAGGTAGCGGAGGGTTCCCGCGAGCTTGCCCGCCGCGCTCTTCATGTTCACGTTGAAGACCGAGCGGAGCCCCGTGGCCGAGACGCCGATGATCAGACCGACGATGGCCATCGCGACCAGAATTTCGATGAGCGTGAGCCCGGAGTTTGAGAGAAGGCTATTCCGTTTTCTCGACGCCGATCTCCCAGGAGTTGATGTCCTCATCCGTATCCTCGCCCCCCTCCTGGCAATCGGCGCCGTACGAGGTGATCTCATACGGATTCCCGTGCGATCCCGGGCTGTAATAGAGGAATTCGCAGCTCCACGGATCCTTGGGGACGGCGTTGCCCTTGATGTAGCCCCCCTTGGGGTAGCTGTTCGGAATGCGGCCCGTGGAGGGCTTTTCCACCAGGGCCTTCAACCCCTGCTCGGTCTGCGGGTAAAAACCGTTGTCGCGCCGGAACTCGTCCAGGGCGGTCTCGAGGTTCTTGATCTGGGTCTTTGCGGCCGAGACCTTGGCCTGGTCGAGACGGCCGATGACGTTGACTGTCACCAAGGTCGCGATGATTCCAAGAATCGTCACGACGACCATGATTTCGATCAAGGTCATGCCGCGGTTGTTTAGAGTCCGTTGCCAAACAGAGTGCGGCTTACGGACTCTTATGCCGCGAAGCGGCGCGGTCAGAATTTTCTTCAGCATTTGTGATTCCCCCT
>DATIGE010000014.1 GCA_035454885.1 bacterium | reverse complement strand
AAAGTTATCCACAAGGCGATCCATGGTGCGAACGTTCTTATCGGGGCTTGTCCTCCCGTGTTGCGGATCACGAAAGAGGTATTTGGGGGGGGTGACGATCCGGGTCTCAGAGAGGGCGTCTGCTGTCGGGCTAAACGTTTTGACTGACTACGGACGCCGCCAGCTCGCCGCAGCATAGGTCCGGGAGCTTCCAATCAAAGCAGCAGCCCCCATGTCGACTAATCTTAAGAAAATCTGACCGTTGTCCTTGAAGTAATCAGCGAATGAAAATTCGCAAGTATCGGGCGGGGGCCTGTTTCCGTCCTGGGCATCTCCACAATATCCTGTCGCATCGTCGCAGACGCGGGGCCCCTCCCAGCAGGACTGCGAGGATCTAATGCAGGAAAAATAATCGCTCATGGAGTTCCCCCCCTTTTTAGGCCTGTTTTTTTTGTTTTCGGCGCGATTTTGAAAAAGTTGCTGCTTTAAATCGAAACGCCGCCGGCGCTGCGAGGGGATACGACGAAGACGGCGGGAGCGGCGATGGAGGCTTCGTCCGAGTACCCGATGAGGAGCAGGGTGCCGTCGTCAAGGACGGCGATCCCCAGACCCGAAAAATTCCCTTTCCGAAATTCTTCCGGAACGTCCTCGAGGTCGAGCGTGACGGGCGAGAACCGCTCGAGCATGAGGTCATAGGCGAAGAAGCCGAGCGTCTTCCGGTCGTCTTGGAAGGCGGGAAACAACACATAATCGCCCGACAGGAACGAACGGCCTCTCTGGTCCCAAATGGTTCCTCGGAGGGAGGACCGGCCCTCGACGAAAATGCGGCGAATCTCGTCGCCCGGCAGCGCCGCGGGCATCGCTTGCGATTTCGAATTTTCCTTCAGCGAGAGGGCTTCCGCGGCGTCGAGAGTCCGAACCTTTCCGAATCGGATGACGGCCTTCACGGGCTCGGGAAGCGCCGCGATCGAACGGATCAGCCGGACCTTTTCCTGCATGGGCGTCGGACCGTTCAGCGAAAAATTCGTGGCCACGCCCGTCTCGATCGGCCGCAACAGGACGTTTTCGAACGTCCGGGCCCAGTCCTCCGTGGGTTTCGAGGCGGCGGCGTCATTCAGGAAGCAATCGGGACCGGCGCAGAGGGGTTTCCGCTCGTGGGATTTGGGGTCGATCTCCCAGCTCTGCGCCAGAAAATCGCGAACGGTCGGCGCGAAGTAACCCAGGTTGTGGATGTGGTGGCCCACCTCGTGCGTGAGCGTGATCCCGGCGCTGGCCTTCAGGCGGATCACCCGGTCGTCCGGCGTGTACAGCCCGACGCTCCGACGCGTGTATTCCGGTGAAGCGCTCTTGCTATACGCGTCGTCCCCCAAGAGGTCGATTCTTTCCAAGCCGCAGAGAAAGACGGGATTGGCCTTCTCCAAGAAGGCGAGGTTCTCGTGGAGGGGGACGAGAAGGCCGTGATCGGTGACGTCCCGGAGCGTGATGTCAGGCCCGCCCTTGACGGAACAGGGGGAGGTCGCCAAAGGATCGTCCAAAGCCGGAAACTCCGGGTACGGGGCCCTTCGAGCCCTCGGCGCTTCAGGGACTTGCGGCGGCGAAAACAAGCGGCAGCCCGCCATGGCGAAGCCCCCGGCCAGTCCCACGACGCGAAAGACAGTCATATCCGGCTTATCGCCGGCCGGAGAGAAAAGTTGCCGGAAGTTTACGGGGCGAACGTGTTAATCACCGTATTCGTTGCCGGGTCGATGATGGAAATCGAGTTCGTGCGGATGTTGGTGACGTAGACGAGGCTGACGCCGTCGATCGTGAACGGCGTGATGCCGAAAGGTTCGTCGCCGACGGTGATATTGGTGACGAGCGAGTTCGTCGCAAGGTCAATGACGGAGACCGTGTTGTCGTCCTGGTTGGAGACGTAGGCCCGACCGCCGAAGATCGCGATTTCGTTCGGCAGGCCGTCCTTGGGGAGTGAAACGAGGGTCGACTGGACGACCCCGATGTCGAGCTCCAAGATGGTCGGAACGTCCGGGTCGACCGCCGGGATGAGCGATGGGTCGATCACTCGGACGGCCGGGAGACCGTCATTGTTGTTCTCGTCGGCGTCGACCACGTAAAGCAAGGTTCCGTCGGTCGCCAGTCCCCGGTAGTCGCCGTCATGGTCGTTGAAGACGACGGCGTCGATGGGGTTCTTGGAGGTGTCCCCGACCTCATTCGTGTTGATGACGTAGATGTTGCCGAACCGGCTCGTGACGAAGGCCCGGTCGCCCAGGAAGGCAACCTCCGTCGATGCCTCGCCATTGAACGTCCCGAAGTTGTCCGAAGCGACCGCGAGCGAAATGCGTACGAACGTGCTTAAGTCCGCCGGATCGTAGACGTCGAGCGTTCCGTCCCCGTCGCCGCCCGAATTGACCACATAGAGGCGTCCCAGGGCGTCGCAGCAGGCGATGCCGAAGGGGTTTTCACCCGCCGTGAAGGAATCCACGGTTCCGAAATCCGCGGAGGCTTCGTCGACATGGATGGCGAGCAGGGCGTCCGTGATGTCGTCGGGATTGTCGGATTGGCGGTTCGGCGTGTAGGCGATGCCGGCGGCCGAATCGAGGTAGATCTGGCCCGAAAAATTCGGAAACGGAACGGGATTCCGGGCGTCGTCCAAGAGAACGGGGTTCGCGGGGTCCGCCAAGTCCAGGATCGAGAAATGGGTCGTGGTGAACTCGAAGGTGTTGTTCGAGTTGACGACATAGGCCCGGCGCTTGGCCGTGTCCACAGCCACCGCGATCGGCGCGGCGAGATCCGTCGGGGTGATCTCCTCGAACAGGACCCCGCTGTCGCACTGGCTGCCCAGGAGGGGCAGAGACAGCAGGACGGCGAGCAGGGGCAGGAGGCGTTTCATTATTTTTTTGCGTCCTTGATCGCCGCGTGCGCGGCGGCGAGCCTTGCGATCGGGACGCGGTAGGGCGAGCAGCTCACGTAGTCGAGTCCGATCTGATGGCAGAACTCGACCGAGGGCGCGTCGCCGCCATGCTCGCCGCAGATGCCGACCTTCAGGGTCTTCTTGACCCCGCGTCCCTTGTCGACGGCCATCCGGATAAAGCCGCCCACGCCCTGGCGGTCGAGCGTCACGAAGGGGTCGTTGGGCAAGATGCCCTTTTCGACGTAGTGGGGCAGGAACTTGCCCGCGTCGTCCCTTGAAAAGCCGAAGGTCGTCTGCGTCAGGTCGTTGGTGCCGAAGGAGAAGAAGTCCGCGAATCCGGCGATTTCGTCCGCGGTGATCGCCGCGCGGGGGAGCTCGATCATGGTGCCGATCAGGTAGTCGATGGGGGCCTTCTTCTCCTCGATGACCTGTTGGCAGACCTTCTCCGTCTCCTCGCGCATTTTCTTAAGCTCGTTCACGTGGCCGACGAGCGGGATCATGATCTCCGGGATGATTTTAAAGTTTTCTTCCTTCGCCAGTTCGCAGGCTGCCTCCATGATGGCGCGCACCTGCATCTGGTAGATCTCCGGGAAGGTGATCCCCAGGCGGCAGCCGCGGTGACCGAGCATGGGGTTGATCTCGTGGAGGGACTCGGCCTTGTGCCGCAGCTTGTCCGGCGAAACGCCGATCTTCTTGGCCAGGTCCTGAATCTCCTGGTCCGTCTGGGGCAAAAACTCATGGAGGGGCGGATCGAGCAGGCGGATCGTGACCGGCAGCCCCTTCATTTCGCGGAAGATCTCCTTGAAGTCGCCCTTTTGCATGGGGAGGATCTTGGCCAGGGCCTTCCGGCGTTCCTCGAGATTGTCGGCCAGGATCATCTCGCGGACGGCGTCGATGCGGTCCGGCTCGAAGAACATGTGCTCGGTGCGGCACAGCCCGATGCCTTCGGCGCCGAACTGGCGGGCGACGCGGGAGTCGAGCGGGGTGTCGGCGTTCGTCCGGACCTTGAGGCGTCGATGGCGGTCCACCCAACTCATGATGACGCCGAAATCCCCGGAGAGCTCGGGTTGAATGGTCGAGACCTGGCCGAGGATGACTTCGCCCGTTCCCCCGTCGATGGTGATCCACTCGCCCTTGCGGACGGTCTTGTCGTGGGCCGTGAAGGACTCCTTCTTGTAGTCGATGTTCAGGTCTCCGCAACCGGCGACGCAGGATTTGCCCATGCCGCGGGCGACGACCGCCGCGTGGCTGGTCATGCCCCCGCGGGCCGTGAGCACGCCTTGGGCGGCGTGCATGCCGTGGATGTCCTCGGGAGACGTCTCCTGCCTCACCAAAATCACCTTCTCGCCGCGCTCCGCCCATTCCTGGGCGTCTTCCGCGGAGAAGACCACGCGCCCCACCGCCGCTCCGGGAGAGGCGGGAAGGCCCTTGGCGAGGATGTTTTTCTTCGCCTTGGGATCCAGGGCGGGATGCAAGAGCTGATCGAGATGGCCCGGATTCACGCGTAAGATGGCTTCCTGCTCGGTCAACAGACCCTCGCGCACCATGTCGACGGCGATCTTCACCGCCGCCGTCCCGGTGCGCTTGCCCGAACGGGTCTGCAGCATCCAGACCTTGCCGGACTGGATCGTGAACTCGATGTCCTGCATGTCCTTATAGTGCTTCTCGAGCTTCTCGTAGATGGCGGCCAGGGTACGGGAGGCCTGCGGCATGGTCTTCTCGAGCGAATCCGCCGTGCCCTGGATGGGGAGCGGCGTGCGGATGCCGGCCACGACGTCCTCGCCCTGCGCATTGATGAGGTATTCGCCGAAGAAATTCTTGGCGCCCGTGGACGGGTCGCGGGTGAAGGCGACCCCGGTGGCGCAGTCGTTGCCCATGTTGCCGAAGACCATGGCCTGGACGTTGACCGCCGTTCCCCAGATTTCTGGGATGCCGTGGATGCGCCGGTATTCGATGGCCCGCTTCGTGTTCCACGACCGGAAAACCGCGGCGATCGCGTTCCAGAGCTGGTCCTTGGGGTCGGACGGAAAGTCCCGTCCCAAGGATTTTTTCACCGCGGCCTTGTACAGGCGCACGATGTCCTTCAGGTCGCCCGCGTCCAGGTCGGTGTCGAGACGGACCCCCTTGTGTTCCTTCTTCTCCTCAAGGATTTTTTCGAAATGAGCGTGCTCCATGCCCATGACGACGTCCGAGTACATTTGGATGAAGCGACGGTAGCTGTCGTAGGCGAAACGGGGATTGCCGGTCTTGCGCGAGAGCCCCTCGACCGTCTCGTCGTTGAGACCCAGGTTCAGGACCGTGTCCATCATGCCCGGCATGCTGATCCGCGCCCCCGAGCGCACCGAGAGGAGGAGCGGGTTCTGGACGTCACCGAAACGGGCGCCCATCGATTCTTCCATCTTGGCGATGTTTTTCTGAACCTCGGCTTCGAGGCCGCCCGGATATTCGCCCGCATGCTGGTTGAAGTGGGTGCAGACTTCCGTCGTGATCGTGAAGCCGGCGGGCACGGGGATTCCGAGGCTGGTCATTTCGGCCAGCCCCGCACCCTTGCCGCCGAGCAGCTCCTTCATTTTTCCGTTGCCGTCCGTCTGGCCGGCTCCGAAGAAGTAGACGAATTGGGTCATACTAATGGCCCCATTATTGCGTCATTTTCCATTAGTACCAGCCGGTTGTAAGATGATTTTCATGATCGGCTCAGTATCTGTTCCCGGATGTAAGCCGCGGCGCGGTCGAGGGACACGCGCTCCTGCTTCATCGTGTCGCGGTGACGGATCGTGACCTTCTGGTCCGTTTGAGACTCAAAATCATAGGTGATGCAGAACGGCGTCCCCACCTCGTCGTGGCGACGGTAGCGTTTTCCGATGCTGCCGACCTCGTCATAGTCGGTGGCAAATTGCTGGCGCAGGTCGTGCTCGAACTTGTGGACCGGCTCCGCCAGTTTCTTGGAAAGCGGGAAGACCGCGGCCGTGAACGGGGCCATCTTGGGATGGATGCGGAGAACGATGCGCTTGTCCGTCTCTCCCTGCTCGGCGGTCGGGGCTTCTTCCTCGGCGTAGGCGTCGATGAGCATGATGAGAAAGGTCCGGTCGACGCCCACCGAGCATTCCACGACGCCCGGCACGAACTTCTCCTTGGTCTCGTCGTCGAAGTAGGAGAGATCCTTGCCGGAGGTCTTCATGTGCTGGGACAGGTCGTAGTTGCCGCGGTCGGCGATGCCTTCCAGCTCGCCCCAGTTCCACGGGAATTTGTATTCGATGTCCGTGCAGCCCTTGGCGTAGTGCGCCAGCTCATCCTTGTCATGGGGGCGCAGGCGGAGGTTTTCCTTGCGGATCCCCAGGCTTTCGAACCACTTGAGCCGCTCCGCGACCCAGAACTCGTACCAGCGGGTGCTGTCGTCGGGCTTGACGAAGAATTCCATCTCCATCTGCTCGAATTCGCGAGAGCGGAAGATGAAGTTCTTGGGCGTAATCTCGTTCCGGAAGCTCTTCCCCATCTGCGCGATGCCGAAGGGAACCTTGAGCCGGCTCGTGGTCTGGACGGTCTTGAATTGCGTGAAAATCGACTGGCAGGTTTCCGGCCGGAGATAGGCCACCGCGCTGCTTTCCTCGACGGGGCCCACGAACGTCTTGAACATCAGGTTGAATTGCCGGATGTCGGTGAGTTCGCCGGGGCCTATCTTGTCCTGCGCGCATTCGCGCACGGTGAGGGACGGCTTCTTGGGGCAATCGATCTCGCCCAACTGGTCGGCGCGGAATCGGCCCTTGCAGGTTTTGCAATCGACCATGGGGTCGGAAAAGTGCGCGACGTGGCCGGAGGCCACCCACGTTTGCGGGTGCGCGATGATGGAGGTGTCGACGCCCACGACGTCGTCGCGCTTCTGGACGACGTCCCACCACCACGAGTCCTTGACCTTTTTCTTGAGCTCGACGCCGACGGGCCCGTAGTCCCAAAAGCCCGTGATGCCTCCGTAGATCTCGCTGGACGGAAAGATAAATCCCCGCCGTTTGGCGAGCGAAATCACTTTGTCCATGAGGCTCATGTCGGAATTGGCCATTGAGTTCGCGTGAGTAGCAAGGGGTCCGGCACAGGTCAAGGTTGCTTTTTGCCGTCTCACTCACTACCATCTAACCTTTATGACTCGGACCCGCGCGCGTCTCTTTCTGGTCGTCCTCGCCTCTCTCCTGGCCTCCTGCGGGGGAGGGAAAAAGCCCGGGGACGAGGGCAAACCTTCGGCCAGCCTCTTCAAAAAGGCCCTCCAAAAACCCATGGGTGTGACGACCGCCGTCGCCGTGGCGCGGGACGTCCCATTGGTGCTCACGGAAGATGGAAAATCGGAGGCCTCGGACCGTTATCAGGCAAAGGCCCCGGGCCGCGTGAAGGTCCAAAAGATCCTGGTCGAGGAGGGGGCGCGCGTGCAGCCGGGGGACGCGCTCGTGAGTTTCCGGGACGAGACGCTCTCGCTGAAAATCAACCTCGCACAGGCGGAGATCCGCGAGGCCGAGGCGGGTATCGCGGCTTTCGGTTCGCCGGAACGTCCTCAGGCGCCGGCCAACCCGGTCCAAAATACAGAGGAAGGCGAGATCCCCGCGGCGGTCGCCGAGGGGAACGGCGAGAACGTGAATACCAGCGAGGCGCGCCGGGATCTTTATCAAGCGCAGATGGACCGTGCCAGGGCCCAGCTCGATCTCTACGAGAAATTGAGAGATTTTTCCGAGTTAGTGAGTCCCATCACCGGGACCATCGGTCGTATCGAGGTGGGGGAGGGCAACGACGCGCTGGAAGACCAGGTGATCTTGGAGGTTGTGAGGCTCGATCCGCTGACCTTTGCGTTTAGGATGCCCGTTGACGAGGTCTCCGCCACGGAGCGCGGGGCCGAGATCGTCGTCAAGTTCAATGCGTTCCCCGGTCAGGAGTTCCCCGCCGAGGTTGCCTCCGTCGGGACCGAGGGCGGCTCCTCCAACGGCGGGGTTGAGGTGAAGCTTAAAGTAGCCAATCCCGACTTGACCCTGAAAACCGACCTCCAAGGGACGGTCGAGATCCGGACGCAGCAGCGCCGCAAGATCGTCAGCGTGCCCGAAGCCGCCATCGTCAAGACGGAACGGAGCTCATACGTTTACAAAGTAGCAGGCGAGAAGGCCCAACGCGTGGCAGTGGACATCGGGACCTCCAGCGGCGGCCAGGTCGAGATCGAAAAGGGCCTCGCGGACGGCGACACCATCATCGTGTCCGCTGAGGAAGGCATGGACGCCTTGCGCGACGGGGCGCCCGTCGAGCTGCAGGCGGCGCGCGCCGAGAATTGAAATCCCCCATGAAACGGCTTCTTTCCGTTTTTCTTCTCTTTCTCCCGCTTCCCTTGCAGGCCGAATGGAAAACCCTGGCGTCGGGACTCGACTACGAATCCCGTCCGGAGCTTTCCGCTCACGTCTTTCGGATCGATCCGGCGAAATTCCGGATCGGGCTCCTGACTGCCTCCGATTTCTCCGAAAAGGCGCTCTCGGCCGCCGACTATCGTTCGCGCGGGCGGGCCGTGCTCGCCGTCAACGGCGGCTTTTTCGACGAAACCTTCCAGGCCATGGGGCTGCTCTATCGGGACGGTCAGGCGCTCAATCCTCTCCGCAACGCCGCCTGGGGCGTCTTCTCCATGAGTGCGGGCGGCGCCAAGATCTTTCACCGCAGTGAATGGAATCCCAACGGCGTCTCGATGGCGCTCCAAGTGGGACCGAGGCTCGTGGTGGACGGGATGGTCCAAAAATTCAAGGAAGCCGCCCCCGACCGCCGCTCGGCGGTCGGCGTCACGGCGGACGGCAAGGTCGTGATCGCGGTCGCCGACAAACCGATGCCGCTGCCGGAATGGGCGGTTTTTCTCAAGAAGGATTGCCCGAACGCCCTCAACCTGGACGGAGGGAACTCGACGCAGATCGCCGCGGAGGTCGAGGGATGGTCGCTGACGGTGGAAGGATTGACCGCGGTGCCGAACGCAGTGGCCGTGTTTCCCCGCTAGGGGCGAACACAAGGTTCGCCCCTACTACTGACTCATCGAATCCAAGAATTCCTTGTTCGTCTTCGTCCCCTGCATCTTGTCGACGAGAAATTCCATCGTGTCGACGACGTTCAGGGCGGCGAGGAGTTTCCGGAGGATCCAGACGCGGTTTAAGATGTCGCCGGGGAGGAGGAGTTCCTCCTTACGGGTGCCGGACTTGTTGACGTCCATGCACGGAAAGATGCGCTTCTCCATGAGCTTGCGGTCCAGGTGGATCTCGGCGTTGCCGGTGCCCTTGAACTCTTCGAAGATGACCTCGTCCATGCGGCTGCCGGTGTCGATCAAGGCGGTCGCGATGATCGTCAGGCTCCCGCCTTCCTCGATGTTCCGGGCCGCTCCAAAGAAGCGCTTGGGCTTGTGCAGGGCGTTGGCGTCCACGCCGCCGGAGAGGATCTTTCCGGAGGGGGGGACGACCGAGTTGTAGGCCCGCGCCAAGCGAGTGATCGAATCCAACAGAATGACGACGTCCTTCTTGTGCTCCACCAAACGCTTGGCCTTTTCGATGACCATTTCGGCCACCTGCACGTGGCGGGTCGCCGGCTCGTCGAAGGTGGACGAGACGACCTCGCCCTTGACCGAGCGCTGCATGTCCGTGACTTCTTCCGGACGCTCGTCGATCAGGAGAACGATCAGCACCACCGCCGGATTGTTCGCCGTGATGGCGTTGGCGATATTCTGCATCATCATCGTCTTGCCGGTGCGCGGCGGGGCGACGATCAGGGCGCGCTGGCCTTTGCCGATCGGCGTGAGCAGGTCGATGATGCGCGTCGTGTAGTTCTTCGGATCGTGCTCCAAATTCAGCTTTTCGTTGGGATACAGGGGCGTCAGGTTGTCGAACAGGATCTTGTCGCGCGCCGCCTCGGGATCCTCGAAGTTGATGGATTCGACCTTCAGGAGGGCGAAGTACCGCTCGGAGTCCTTGGGGGGGCGGATCTGGCCCTCGACCGTGTCGCCGGTCCGGAGGTTGAACTTCCGGATCTGCGAGGGGGAGACGTAGATGTCGTCGGGTCCCGGAAGGTAGTTGTAGTCCGGGGCGCGGAGAAAGCCGAAGCCGTCCGGCAGGATTTCCAGGATTCCGTCGCCGAAGATCTGTCCGCTCTTGTCCGTTTGGGCGTTCAAGAGGGCGAAGATCAGGTCCTGCCGCTTCATGCCGGCGGCGCCCTCGACGTTGTATTCCTTGGCGAGCTCGCACAGGTCCGCGATCTTCATTTCCTTCAGGTCGCGGAGGTTCATGATATTGCCCCGGCCCTCGATCGTTCGTCGCGTCGGAGGAGGCGGGGGCGGTTCGGGCGCCGGCGGGAGGACTTCTTCTTCGGGCGGCGGGAGTTCGGACGGAGACTCTAACTTGATTCGTCGTGCCATAGGGTTTTGGGGGATTTGCGGGTGGTCCTTAAATTAACGGTTAATCGGTTAATGGTTTGAAAAACGCTGATTTCTTTACTGATTTTGCCGAGGGATTGGTGTTCTGAAAACCAGTATGCGCAAGTCCCCCGAGCGCGTCAATAGGAAATTGGCGGGTTTCTTGACTTTTTCCTCATACTGCCGATACTGGGCGGCCTTTCGGACCTAGGGTTTTCGAAGGGGTACACATGACTAAAACGAAGAAAAAACAAGCTCTTAAGCCCTGCAAGTGGTCGGGACGGTTTGCCCGGGGGATCGACCCACGGGCCCTCACGTATACCCAGTCGATCTCCTTTGACCGGCGACTCTACCGCTATGACATCGTGGGGAGCCTCGTACACGCCAAGATGCTCCACCGGGTGGGGGTTCTTAAGGCCGACGACTATAAGAGGATCGCCCGGGGGTTGAACGGCATCTTGCAGGAGATCGAGGCGGGGCGGTTCGCCTTCCGCGAGGAAGACGAGGACGTCCATCTCAACATCGAAAAGGCCCTGATCGCCCGGATCGGGCCGGCCGGGGGGCGTCTGCACACCGCCCGCAGCCGAAACGACCAGGTCGCCCTCGACGTCCGGCTTTATTGCCGGGACCATCTCCGCCAGCTCCATGCCGGCTTGGTTGACCTCGAGAAGGTTTTTTTGAAGAAGGCGCGAGGATTTCTGGGCGTCGTGATGCCCGGCTACACGCACCTGCAGAGGGCCCAGCCGGTCCTGTTTTCGCATCATCTGATGGCCTACGTGGAGATGTTCGAGCGCGACCGGGGGCGTTTGGAAGACGCCTACAAGCGCCTGAACTTGATGCCCTTGGGCTCCGGGGCGCTGGCCGGCACGACGTTCCCCCTCGACCGCGAGTTCGTGGCCAAGGAGCTTGGGTTCGACGGTGTGACGCGCAATAGCCTCGATGCGGTGAGCGACCGGGACTTCGCGGTCGAGATCGCGGCGGCGGGGGCCCTGCTCATGGTCCATCTGTCGCGCCTGTCCGAGGAGCTGATCCTCTGGTCTTCTTCGGAATTCGACTTCGTCAAACTCCCGGAATCCTTCTGCACGGGTTCCTCGATGATGCCGCAGAAGATGAATCCCGACGTGCCGGAGCTCGTCCGCGGCAAGACGGGGCGCGTCGTGGGCCACTTGATGGGGCTACTGACGCTCATCAAAGGTCTGCCGCTGGCCTACAACAAGGACCTTCAGGAGGACAAAGAGGCGATCTTCGGACTCTTCGACACGCTGATCCCGACGGTGCGGATCGTGGCGGCCCTGATCGCCGGGACGCGGCCGAACGTCGCGAAGACGGAGAAGGCAGCCTCGGACGGCTTCCTGCTCGCGACCGATCTGGCCGACTGGCTCGTGCGCCACGGCGTCGACTTCCGGTCGTCGCACGAGATCACCGCGCGGATCGTGAGGCACGCCCTCGAGAGGGGAAAAAACCTGCGGGATCTGACGCTCGCCGAGCTGAAGGGATTTTCCGGCAAATTCACGCCGGACGTCTTCCGCGCCCTGGACGTGAAGGCGGCGGTCAACCACCGCAGGGTGACGGGGGGGACGGCGAAGGCGAACGTGGCGAAGGAGATCGGCAGGATGGAAATGAGACTGAAGAATGCATCACTTTGATTACAAAAAGGGCGAATTGCATTGCGAGGACGTCCCGCTCCGGAGGATCGCATCCGAGGTGGGCACGCCCGCCTACGTCTACAGCTACGCGACGCTCGCGAGGCACTTTCAGGCGTTCGACCGCCCGTTCGACGGCCTTCCCCACATGGTCTGCTTTGCGATGAAGGCCAATTCGAACATCGCGATCCTGCGCGCCTTCGTTAAAATGGGCGGCGGTGTCGATATCGTTTCCGGCGGCGAGCTCTTCCGGGCGCTGACGGCCGGCGTGCCACCGGATCGGATCGTCTACTCGGGCGTCGGCAAGACCCGCGAGGAGATGCGATACGCCCTCACCTGCGGGTCCGCCTCTCGCGGAGGCATCCTCCAGTTCAACGTCGAGTCCGAGGCCGAGATGTCCGCTTTGGACGAAGTGGCGCGCGGCTTAGGGCGGCAGGCACCCGTGTCGATCCGCGTGAACCCGGACATCAACCCGAAGACGCATCCCTACATCTCGACGGGATTGAAGAAGAGCAAGTTCGGCGTGCCCGTGGCGCAGGCGTTGAAACTCTACGAGGCGGCGCGGACCCTGACGGGTATCCGCATCCAGGGCGTGAGCTGCCACATCGGCTCGCAGATCACGACGCTGTCCCCGTTCCGGGATGCCCTGGCCAAGGTTGCGGAGGTCGTCACGACGCTCCGTTCGAAGGGTTTCGACATCCGTCACCTGGACCTGGGTGGCGGCCTGGGCATCCCCTACCGGAACGAAAAGCCTCCTTCGCCCCAGCAGTACGCGGACGCGCTTCGCAAGGGTCTGAAGGATCTTGGGTGCCGCATTCTCTTTGAGCCGGGGCGCGTGCTGGTGGGCAACGCGGGCGTCCTGTTGACCTCGGTCCTTTATAAGAAGGGGACGGGGGGCAAGTCCTTCGTCGTCGTGGACGGGGCCATGAACGACTTGATCCGGCCTTCGCTGTACGGGTCCTATCATGACATTTGGCCCCTCAAGGCGGGCAGGGGCCGCAAACAGACGGTGGACGTCGTGGGCCCGGTCTGCGAATCGGGCGACTTTCTTGCGGAAAAAAGGGCCCTCCCCGTGCTACAGTCCGGCGACGTTTTGGCCGTGATGAGCGCGGGCGCCTACGGCTTCGTGATGGCGTCCAATTACAACTCGCGCCCGCGCGCGGCCGAGGTGATGGTTCATGGGAACGAGTATCACGTGATTCGAAAGAGAGAGGAGTATAAGGATTTGTTGCACGGGGAACATGTCCCTAAATTTTTAATATGAAAATCCAATTCACAAAGATGCATGGGACGGGCAACGACTTCATCGTGCTCGATTGCCGCAAGAAGAAGGTCCCGAACCTGAAAAAGTTCGCGAAGGAGTACTGCGACCGCCGCTTCGGCGTCGGCGCGGACCAGGTCCTCGTGCTCGAGAACTCGCGCAAGGCGGACTTCAAGATGAGCATCTACAACGCGGACGGCAGCGACGTCGGCATGTGCGGGAACGGGCTGAGGTGCCTGGCCAAGTACGTCCGCGACGAGAAACTGACGAACAAGAATGACATCACGGTGGAGACGCCGGCCGGAATCCAGACGGCGAAGATCCTTTCCCAGAGCAAGGTGAAGGTCGACATGGGCGCGCCCATCCTCAAGGGCAAGCAGATCCCCGTGAATCTCTCGGGCCGCGTCATCAACCGGCCGATCCGCGTGGACGGCAAGGAGATCCGCGCCACCTGCGTGTCGATGGGAAATCCGCACTGTGTGCTGTTCGTGGACGACCCGAAGACGTACCCCGTGGAGAAGATGGGGCCGCAGCTGGAACGGCATCATCTGTTTCCCCAACGGACGAACGTCGAGTTCGCGCGCGCGGTGTCGCCGACGCTGATCGAGATGCGCGTGTGGGAGCGCGGCGCGGGGGAGACGCTGGCGTGCGGCAGCGGGGCTTGCGCCGTCGCCGTGGCCGCGGTCCTGAACAACCAGGCCGGGCGCGAGGTGAAGGTGAAGCTCCCCGGCGGCGTCCTGGAGATCGAGTGGAACCGCGAGGACGACCACGTCTACATGACGGGCGAGGCCGCGACGGTTTTCAAGGGAGAGATCGATTTGTAGGCGGGCGAACACAAGGTTCGCCCCTACACGGGAACATCATGAAAATCTTCGAAGGATCCATGGTCGCCCTGGTCACGCCTTTCAAGGACGGGCCGGGGCTCAAGCCTGAGATTGACGAGAATTCGCTGCGCGAACTGGTCGAGTGGCAGATCGCGGAGGGCACCGATGTCCTGGTTCCCTGCGGGACGACGGGCGAGTCCGCCACGCTCGACTACGAGGAGCACGACCGGGTCATCCGGATCGTCGTGGAACAGACGCGGGGCCGGATTCCGGTCCTGGCCGGAACGGGGTCGAACGCCACCGTCGAGGCGATCGAGATCACCCGGCGCGCCCAGGAGACGGGCGCCGACGGTTCGCTTCAAGTGACCCCCTATTACAACAAGCCCACGCAGGAGGGGCTCACCCAGCACTTCAAGGCCATCGCCGAGGCGGTCGATCTCCCCATCGTCCTCTACAATGTGCCGGGCCGGACGGCCGTCAACATGCTTCCGGAGACGGTCGCGCGGCTGGCGGCCATCAAGAATATCGTCGGCATCAAGGAGGCTTGCGGGAATCTCGACCAGGTCCGCAAACTGATCGGCCTGTGCGGTTCGGATCTGACGATCCTGTCGGGTGAGGACGCCCAGAACGTCGACATTTTGGAAATGGGCGGACGGGGCATGATCTCGGTGACGGCCAATGTCGCCCCCCGCAAGCTCGCTCAAATTTGGGACGCCTTTGATGCCGGCAACCGCGCCGAGGCGAGGGCGATTCAGGAGGGCCTGCAGTCCCTCAACGCGGCGATGTTTTTCGAAACGAATCCCATACCGGTCAAGACGGCACTGGGGTTCATGAAGCGCTGTTCGAGCCGGATGAGGTTGCCGCTTTGCAAAATGGGCGAGGAGAACGCGTCGCGGCTCAAGGGCGTTCTGAAGGAGCTCAAACTCGTATGACCAAGATCGCCGTCGCGGGGGCCGTCGGAAGGATGGGGACCCGCATCATCGCGAACATCCTCTCCGATTCGGGCTTCGAACTCGTCGGAGCCCTGGAAAGCCCCGGCGACTCGGCGCTCGGCAAGGACGCGGGTCTCGTCGCCGGCGACGGGGAGTGCGGCGTGAAGATCACAGACTCGCTCGACGCCGTCATGCCCCGGGCCGACGTGCTGATCGACTTCACCGCGCCTCAGACCACTCTTGCTCATTTGGAGATCGCCGCCAGGCACGGCAAGGCCGCGGTGATCGGCTCCACGGGGCATGGTCCGGAGGAGAGGAAGGCGATCGAAAGCCTGGCCAAGAGGCTTCCGTTCGTCATGGCCTCGAACATGAGCGTGGGCGTGAACGTCCTCTGGAAGGTCGTTGCCGACGCCGCGCGGCTCCTGGGGGACGGCTTCGACGTGGAGATCGTGGAGGCCCACCATCGCCTGAAGAAGGACGCCCCGAGCGGGACGGCGATGACGACGGCCGAGGTCCTGGCGAAGGCCCTGGGCCGCGACCTCGCGAAAGACGCCGTGTATCACCGCGAAGGCCTGATCGGCGCCCGGAAATCCAACGAGATCGGTATCCAGACCGTGCGCGGCGGGGACGTCGTCGGCGATCACACGGTCCTTTTTCTAGGCAACGGCGAGCGTCTGGAGGTGACCCACCGCGCCACCTCCCGGGACACCTTCGCGCTGGGCGCGCTCCGGGCGGCGAAGTGGATCGCCGGCAAGCCGAACGGCCTCTACTCGATGGCGGACGTCTTGGGGCTGAAGTAGCCTCTCCTTCCCGTTTCCGGCCCGTCTCTGGTACACTTCCGAACAATGGCCCGAAAAGTTATCGATGAGATCCGTAGGGACCCTCTGGGGAAGGTGAAGGTCGCCATCACCGACGTGGACGGGGTCCTCCGGGGCAAGGTCATTCATCGCGACAAGTTTCTCTCCATCGTCGAGTCCGGCGGCTTTGGATTTTGCAACGTCGTCTTCGGCTGGGATTCCTCGGACGCCTGCTACGACAACACGACCTACACGGGATGGCACACGGGTTACCCGGACGCCCAGGCCGTGATCGACTTCGCCACCTTCCGGCGCGTGCCGTGGGACAACAACATCCCTTTTCTATTGGCGGATTTCCGCAACGCTCAGAACGAGCCGCTGGACGTTTGCCCCCGCAGCCTCCTGAAGAAGGTCCGCGGGGAAGCGGGGCGCTTGGGCTACACGCCCCTCTTCGCCGAAGAGTTCGAGTGGTTTAATTTCCGCGAAACACCGCCCGACCCAAAACCCATCACTTCAGGGATGTTCGGTTACTCGTTGTTGCGCGCCTCGAAGAACAGCCCCTACTTCAACGACCTCTTCGATCTCTTGGGAAAATTCCGGGTCCCCTTGGAAGGCCTGCACACCGAAACGGGTCCGGGGGTTTATGAAGCGGCGATCCTCTACGATGAAGTTCTCGAAGCCGCCGACCGGGCCGTCCTCTTTAAGGCTGGGGTCAAGGAGATCGCGCACCTCCATGGCATCGTCCCCAGCTTCATGGCCAAGTGGAATCAGGACCTTCCGGGCTGCGGCGGCCATTTTCACCAAAGCCTGTGGGACAAGGGGCGAAAGAAGAATCTCTTTTACGATGCGCGCGCCAAGGATGGCATGAGCGATCTCATGAAGAGTTACCTGGCGGGGGTCCTGCACTGTCTGCCCGAGCTCCTTCCGATGTATGCGCCGACGATCAACAGCTACAAGCGCCTGGTCGAAGGCGCCTGGGCGCCGACGACGCCGACGTGGGGGGTCGACAACCGGACGACCGCGATTCGCGCCTTGCCGGGGAGCGCCGAGGCCACGCGTCTGGAGTTCCGGGTTTCCGGGGCCGACGCCAACCCCTATCTCGTCATGGCCGCGAACCTGGCCTCCGGGCTGTACGGCATCAAAACGAAGATGAAGCTCACGGCGCCGCCGACACGAGCGAGCGGCTATCAGGACAAATCCCATGGGAGCCTGGCATCCAATCTCTGGGAGTCCACCCAACTCATGAAAACATCGTCGCTCGCCCCGGAACTCTTGGGCGAGAAGTTCGTGAAGCACTTCGTCCAGACGCGCGAGTGGGAGTGGCGGCAATACCTGAAGGCGGTGACCGACTGGGAATTGAAGAGGTACTTTGAGATTATTTGAACAAAAATACACCTATCACTTTCCGACGCGCATTCGTTTCGGAAAGGACGTGGTCCGGGAGCTCGGTCCCTTCCTAAAGGAGCAGGGCTTCGCCCATCCGCTGATCGTCACCGATCCCGCCTTGGCGGGCCTGCCCGTCTTCAAGAACATCGTCATCGATCTGAAGTCGAACGCTCTCGATCCCCAGGTTTATAGCGGTCTCCATAAGAACCCGGTCAAGAGCGACGTCCTGGGAGGCGTCGACCAATTCAAAAAATCATCCCGCGATTCGCTGGTGGGCATCGGCGGTGGGGCGTCGCTCGACGTCAGCCGGGCGATCGCCCTGAAGGTGAATCATCCCGGAGATCTCTTCGACTATGAAGACTCAAAGGGCGGCGAGGCATTGGTGGTGAACGAGATCCCGTATTTTGTCACAGTGCCCACCACCGCGGGCACGGGCAGCGAGGTCGGGCGCAGCACGGTCATCTCCGACGACACGACCCATCAGAAGAAGATCCTATTCTCCCCGCGGCTGATGGCGAAGGCGGTCTTCGCCGACCCGATGCTCACGATGGATCTCCCTCCGACGATCACCGCCGCAACCGGGATGGACGCGCTGACGCATCATATCGAGGCCTATCTTTCGAAGGGCTTTCATCCGATCTGCGACGGGATCGCGCTCGAAGGCATTCATCTGGTCTCCGAAGCCCTCGAAAAGGCCGTCCAGAACCCGGACATGGAATCTCGCAGCAAGATGATGATCGCGGCGCTCATGGGAGGCATCGCGTTTCAAAAAGGCCTCGGGGTCGTTCACTCGACGGCGCATCCGCTTTCGACGCTCTTCGATTTTCACCATGGCACGGCGAACGCCGTGATGATCCCGCACGGCATCGCGTTCAACGCCGGAGTCTCCGCGGACCGTCTGATCACGATCGCGCGAGTTCTGAGGATTGAGGAGACGCCAGGGGCCGTCGTGAGTTACCTGGCGGGCCTCGTCCGAAAGATCGGTCTTCCGGCGAACCTGTCCTCGCAAGGCGTGAAGGAGTCCGACATTGAAGAATTATCCCGGCTCGCGCTGGAAGACGTCTGCCACGCTTGTAACCCGAAGCCGGTGACGCGGGAGGATTTTAGGAAGATTTATAAGGCGGCCCTGTCATGACGGACAGGATCCGCATCGGCGTCTCCGCCGTCCTCATCCATCCGGACCCCCAAAATCCGGCGTCCGGCCGCAAGACCGTCGCCGGTCTGTTGAGCGACATGGCCCGCTATTTGAGCCGCCCCGGCGTGACGCCGTATCTGATTCCCGACCTCGACCCGGACCCCCTCCAAGAAATGTTGGCCGAGATGGACGGATTCGTCCTGCAAGGAGGCGCCGACATTTCGCCAAAGACCTACAACCAACCGCACTTGGACGAGGGCCGGTGGCCGGGCGACCCGCTCCGGGATCATTACGAGCTCAAGATCCTCGACTATGCGGTGGCCAACGACAAGCCAGTGCTGGGGATCTGCCGCGGCTGCCAGTTGATCAACGTCTATTTCGGCGGGACGCTTTATCAGGACTTAAGGACGGAGATGGGCGACAACCTCGCACACCGTGACTCCGACCTCTACGACCGCTCCCATCATCCGATCCTCTTCGAGCCGGGCGGACTGCTCGCCGAGATTTACCCGTACGACAACGGGCATCGGGTGAACTCGGTGCATCATCAGGGCATCCGTGAGCTGGGCAAGGACCTGAAGGTGGAGGCGCGTTCCCCGGAGGACGGGCTTGTGGAATCCGTCTCCTACAAGGACTTGAGGCGCAAGTTCGTGGTCGGCGTCCAGTGGCACCCGGAGTTCTCGCATACGCTCAAGGAGCAGATCATCCCCCCGGAACCCCTCTATGAGCGCTTCCTCCAGGAAGTGAAGGCGAGGAAGCATTCATGAAGATCGTCAATCCCGCGAACGGCGAGACGCTGCGTCTCCTCGTGGCCGACGAGGTTGCGACAATCGAAGCCAAGTACCGCTCGCTGCGGGAGGGCCAAAAGGCGTGGGCGGCGCGCCCGCTTAAGGAACGGATCGGCCTCCTGGACGCGTTCGGCGGACTGTTGGGCCGCAACAAGGAAGAGCTCGCCAAGACGCTTTCACTCGAGATCGGAAAACCCATTCGGGAATCCCGAAACGAAATCGACGGCGCCATGGGGCGCGTCCGCTACTTCGTTGAAAATTCGGAGAAATGGCTGTCGCCGGAGACGGTGAACGAGTCCCCGGGAGTCCAGGTCACGCGCGAGGTCCTGGCGTTCGAGCCCTTGGGCGTGATCGCCAACATCTCCGCCTGGAACTACCCGTACCTGATTGCCATGAATGTGATCGTTCCGGCGCTGATCGCCGGCAACGCCGTTCTCTACAAGCCTTCGGAGTTCTCCACGCTGACGGGCCAGTACATCCAGCATCTGCTCTTCAAGGCGGGAGTACCCGAGGACGCGTTCCAGGCCGTGATCGGCGCCGCGGCGGCGGGGCAGGCTTTGCTGAAGCTCCCCTTGGACGGTTTCTTCTTCACGGGCTCTTACAAGATCGGCCGGTCGATCGCCCAGTCATTGGCGGGTCGGATGATCCCCGTCGTTTTGGAGCTGGGCGGCAAGGACCCCCTCTACGTGGCGGACGACGTCGACGTGGAAAAGGCCGCCGCCATGGCGGCGGAGGGCGCCTTTTACAACGCGGGCCAGAGCTGTTGCGCGGTGGAACGGATCTACGTCCATGAAAAGATCCACGATGCCTTTCTCGAGGCCCTGGTCGCGGAGACGAGGAAACTGAAACTGGGAGACCCCCTGGAGGAGGCGACCACGCTGGGCCCCGTGACGCGGGAGGCGCATCTCAAGGTTTTGGAAGGGCAGGTGTGGGACGCGGTGGCCCGCGGCGCGGCCCTGAAGACGGGGGGGCATGCCATGGACGTCCCGGGAAATTTCTTCGAGCCGACCGTCCTGGCGGAGGTGGACCATACGATGAGCGTGATGAAGGAAGAAACCTTCGGGCCGGTGATTGGGATTCAGAAGGTGAAGGATGATGAGGAGGCCTTACGGCTCATGGCCGATACGGAGTACGGGCTGACGGCGGCGGTTTTTTCGAAGAGCGAGGAAAGGGCGAAAGCGATCTTGGAAAAACTCGACGTCGGCACCGGCTATTGGAATTGCTACGACCGGGTCAGTCCGTGGCTCCCTTGGTCGGGGCGGAGGAATTCGGGGATGGGGACGACGCTTTCGTATTTGGGGATTCATGCGTTTGTGAAAACGAAGGGGTATCATTTGAGGGCGTAGGTTGGCTTAAATGGAAAATGTTATCTTCTTCATTCTCGGGGCTGCAATCTCATGGGCTACTCAACACTTCTACTATCGTCGTTCTGACAAGAAAAAGCCCGAATGGTTCAACGTAGAAAGCATCAAGGGAATACTTGCGAAGAATCCAGAGGATATCGATTGGACCGCAGAACAGATACTGAATTTATATAAGCACAGGGTGTATAGTTCAGATCCATCCGACCCCTTACCATATAATATTTGTCCGAATTGTGGATCTGCCGAATTAGAACGCGGCTCGTATAATGATGATCAAAGAGACGAAACTTATTTCGTAATTAATTGTAAAAGCTGCAAATGGTCTAACTGGACTCAATAGAAAATTAAACAAAACCAGGTACCGGGCGCGTCTACAAGCTAATGAAAGGTAGGTAGGAAGCAGTTCGTCCATCCGAAATTCAAACCCACCCGTCCGAAATTCGAACCCTTTACGCCTCAGCTTCCGATTGAATCTCTTGGCACGGAGCTTGCTACAGACTTCCATCATGGCCGAAATCGATCAACCAATTCCCGTCGATCAAATTGAACACCTGATACTTTGGGTTCGCGGCTGCAAGGTGATTCTGGATTCCAACCTGGCGGAACTCTACGGCGTTCCGACTTTCCGGCTCAACGAGCAGGTTAAGAGGAATCGCAAGAGGTTCCCGTCCGACTTCATGTTTCAGCTGACTGCCGAGGAGGCCCAATCTCTAAGATCGCATTTTGCGATCTTAAAGCTGGGTCGGGGTAAACACCGGAAATACCTGCCGTACGTTTTTACGGAACAAGGAGTCGCGATGTTGTCGGGCGTTCTGAATAGCAATCGCGCCATCCACGTTAACATCGAAATTATGCGGGCCTTTGTTCGTCTGCGGCAGTTGTTGTCCTCAAACAAGGACCTTGCTCGGAAACTTGCGGAACTGGAAAAGAAATACGACTCCCAATTCAAGGCCGTCTTCGACGCCATCCGGCAGCTGATGGCTCCGCCGTTATCAAACGCCAGGAAAATCGGTTTCGCGAGGGACTAAACTGCGACTCCCGGATCACCGTCCAAAATTCAAACCTCCCCGTCCGAAAAGTCGAACTCAACAATCCCGTCAGACCCAAAGTTCTCCATGCATTTTGAGCCAGCCCCATTGGCACAGGTCTTGCCTGGCACAAACAGTCAGTTTGAGGGTTTTGACAAGCGATACCGTAAAAGGTATCATATTGGAGGCTGTGTGGGCAGGATCAAGCGGGGCGGTTATATCTTTGAGTTTTGGGTCGGCGATCATCCGCCGCGGCATGTCCATGTGCTGAAAGACGGCAAATTGATCGCCAAAATGGAACTGGATGAAGCCTTGACGGTGATGAAAGGAAAAGTCAGCCGAAGATTACGCAAGATCTTAAGGTCGCTGGTGAATGAAGGGGTTATTACATGAAACATAACAAGTTCAAAAAAGTTGGGTTTGACAATAAGAAGCGAGCCTTTCACTTGGAATATACCTCGGGGTTGAAGGTGGACTGTCCTTATTCGGCCCTGGGTATTCATGACAAAGTCGTTGAGGTCGGACCAGATCCCGAGGTGGGAAGACATTCTTTCTATTTCACTCTTAATAACGGGAAAAAGGAATACGTGCCTTACGATCAACCGTTGCACATCGTCCAAAATCCCGAATACGTCCGTGAAAACACACTCTATGAAATGACGAAGCTGCTGAATCAGCTCATCCGGGAAGCCAAAGTTCCGAAACGTGAATTGGCAAGACGCCTTGGTACCTCCATGTCCCAGTTGTCGCGGTTATTGGATACGACAAACTACAAGAAGGAACTCTCTCGGCTCATCGAGATCGCCGCGATGTTGAATTACGAGTTTAAATGGTCGTTCAAACGGGCGGCATGAGCAAAGTTGGTAAAAAAAATACGAGACGTTTCTCCCGGCTTAGTGGATGGGATTGCCGGTTTTCGAAGTCACTTCCAAGACGGGTACGTTCGAATATTCAGTCACTCAAAATGGGGGGACATTGACGCCCCGGAAAAGTTCCGCCAGCCAGACTTGGAGTTGGTCCCTTCCTTCCTTGCTCTCTTCGTCCTTGCCCGGCCCAAAGCAGGCCTGGAGGCGCCCGCCCCGGGCGTCGAGATTCAACCGGAGATAAGAATCGGAGTCGCCAAAACCCGCGGATTTCGCGATCTCACGGTGGGTGCTGAGGATGTGGCCGACGATGAGGCGGCGCGTTTCCGGATGATAGATGGCCGCCAGCTCGTCTTCCTCGAACTCTCGCATGACTTCCAAGACCTGCCGGACGATGCCGCCCACGTCGGTCCCCTGGATATCGCGGAAATCGACCCGGGATCGCCGACGGTCCCCGTTGAACCACTCGGCGGCGTTGTACTTTCGTATCTGGCGCAGGACCTCGGCGGCCCCTTCGCCCTCGGCGCGGAAGGTGACATTTTCGCCCTGTTTGATCCCCATGAGGAGGATGCCGATGATGGAGGCGGTCAAACGCGCCTCGGCGCGGTTTTCTCGAGCAATGAAAAGGCGGACTTTGGGATGCTTCTGGAGGAGCAGGACGATCTTGGCGGCCGGGACCGAATGGATGTGATCGGTCAAGGTCAGCGGAAGGGTGTCCCGGAGGGGAAGGAGACGATCCGCCCGGATCTCCCTCCGGTAGACGGACCGCGGATCGAGCCTCAGGACGCGGCAGATCGCCCCTCCAAACGTGGGGTTCATCATGAAGTGAAACGCCACGAGCGGGCGCGCGAGATCCCCCAAGGTGGTCGGCCTCTCCACGACGGCCGACTGCCAATGCGGAAGGGCGTTGACGCGCTCCAAGACGCCTGAGGCGAGAGTCTGCGAGAGTTGGGCCAGCCGGCCCGACAAGGCCGCCTGAAAGTTCGAAACGCCGGTAAAAGGGTTGAAAACCATATCGCGGCCCCTATCGGCGGAATTTTGGAAAAGTTGCAACTTTTCCCTCAGGCGACCGAAAAGAGGCCTGTTTTGGAGAATTCATGATCATCGGGCCCGTCCCCTCATTCTTGAGCCGGTTCTTGCCGTCCGCGGCGCCTGCGACCCCGCCCGCCGACGCGGCGCAGGATTCCGCTGCGGCCTTCGGACGGTTCCAATCCATGACGCGGCCGGGGGAGCGGCAGGGTCTTTTCAGCCAGGGGGCTCTCTTCGGAGGCTTACCGTTCTTGGGCATGAGCCTGGAGGAGTTCGGGGGCCTGGCACTGGCGGCCGGGGCGGCGACGCTGCTCGTTCGCGGTCTGCAAAAATATTGGGCGGTCAAGACCCGTCCGTTCGGGGAGCTCCGTGACCTCAATCTCGTGGCGCTCAACTGGGCCGTGACGGATGAATCCGATGCAAGGGCCCTGGCCTCCAAGATCGGCGCCCTGTTTTTGAGGGAGCTCCGTTCCTCCCTGACCGCCTACGACCAGGAATATTTCCAGGTGCCTTACACGGTCGATCCCAAGGAATGGGGGCACATTGACGAGATCCGACATCGCCTGACGGCCCGCCATCTCGGACGCATGCTGCGGATGTTCCAGGACTTCGGCCGGGGTCTTTCGATCTTGTCGGGCCGGGATTGGGGGGGCGTCCATCGCGAGATTTTCGGAGAATTCATGGACAAGGTGTTTCTGGTGATGGCCCCGATGACCCGTTGGGACGTCCCGCCCACGGAGGAAAACCTCGTCGATCTCAGGACCTTCCGGTCCGTCCTGCGCGAGCAGATGCGCGCCCTGGAGCTCAAGCTCGACGCGCCCCCCGCCGCGCAAGCCGTTTGACTTTTGAGCCCACGGCCGATAGTCGAAAAGTCACACCCTAACGGGTGCGATTCAGGCATTCATTTTTGAGGTGTGAAACGTGGACATACGGCTCGCCGACCGCATCAAGCACCTCCCGCCGTATCTCTTCGCCGAGATCGACCGGCTCAAGGCCGAGCAGCTGAAAAAGGGCGTCGACCTGATCGACCTGGGGATCGGCGACCCAGACCAGCCCACGCCCAGGCACATCATCGAGGCCCTCCAAAAGGCGGCGTCGGACGCCGCCAATCATCAATACCCGAGCTATGAGGGAATGCCGCGTTTTCGGGAGGCGGCGGCAGGCTGGATGAAGAGGCGCTTCGGCGTCACGCTTGATCCCGCAACGGAGGTCGTCGCTCTGATCGGCTCCAAGGAGGGCATCGCGAATTTCCCCCTGGCCTTCGTCAATCCGGGCGACGTCGTCCTCGTCCCGTCCCCCGGTTATCCTCCCTATAATACGGGCACGCTCTTCGCGGGCGGGGAGCCCCACTTCATGCCCCTGAAGCGCGAGAACCGCTTTCTGCCCGACCTGGACGCGATCCCGGCGGACGTCCTCAAGCGGGCGAAGGTCATCCACGTGAACTACCCGAACAACCCGACGGGCGCGGTGGCCGGGCGCGGGTTCTTCGAGCGAGTGACCGCCTTTGCGAAAAAAAATGGCATCATCGTGTGCAGCGACGCGGCTTACTGCGAGCAGTACGAGGGCGAGAAGCCGCTCTCGTTCCTGGAGATCGACGGGGCGCGCGAGGTCGGCATTGAATTTCATTCGCTTTCGAAGACGTACAACATGACCGGATGGCGGATCGGATTCGCCTGCGGCAACAGGGATGTCATTGCCGGGCTGGGCAAAGTGAAGACGAACATCGACTCCGGGATCTTCCAGGCTGTCCAGTGGGCGGGCGTCGCCGCGTTGGAGGGCGACCAGGCGTGTGTGGAGGACATGAGGAAGATTTACCGCAACCGGCGCCGCGCGCTCGTCGAGGGTTTGAAAAAGATCGGATGGGACGTGGCCGAGGCGACGGCCGCCTTCTACGTATGGGTGGCTGTTCCGAAGGGTTACGATTCGAAGCGGCTTGCGATGAAGGCGCTGGAAGAGGCGGGCGTCGTCATCACCCCCGGCGTCGGGTTCGGCGCGGGTGGCGAAGGGTACGTGCGGTTCGCCCTCACGCGGGACGAAAAGCGGATCGGTGAGGCGATTGAACGATTGGCGAAATTAAAATTGTAAGGGCGCATGGCCATGCGCCCCTACATCGTTTACATCGGCGTTGGTTCAAACCAAGGAGACCGCCATGAGAACATCGAGAGATCTCGCAGCCGTCTTGGCCAGTCAGGGGCTCACGTCCGACGTGTTTCGCCTCTTTATGAGACTCAAGCGCTGCTCAAGCCGGGTCAGCCCTCCCAACCGGACTTTCTCAACGGCGTCTTCGAAGTCGAAACCGTCCTCGACCCGGAACGCCTCCTTGACCTCCTCGAAACGATAGAGCGCGAACTCGGCCGGACCGGAAAGGGCGATTGGTCGCCGCGGACGATCGACCTCGACATCCTCCTCTACGAAAATCTTGTTCTGGATTCGCCCCGCCTCAAGATCCCCCATCCGGAAATGACCCGCCGTGGCTTCGTGCTGAAACCCCTTGCGGACTTAGCGAAGGATGTGGTGCATCCGGTACTCAAGAAAACGATCAAGGAGATTTTATGGAATTTTTCATCGACACCGCCGACGTGAAGGAGATCCAGGAATGCCACGCGATGGGCTTGGTCGACGGCGTGACCACCAACCCCTCTCTCGCCGCCAAGGTCGGCCGCAAGTACGATGACATCCTGAAGGACATCTGCGGCATCGTCGACGGTCCCATCAGCGCGGAAACGATCAGTCTGGACTTTGACGGCATGATGAAGGAGGCGCATCACTTCGCGAAGATCCACAAGAACATCGTGATCAAGGTCCCGATGACCCTGACCGGCCTGAAGGCGGTCCGGCATCTCGCCTCCCAGGGCATCAAGACGAACGTGACCGTGACGTTTTCCGCCAACCAGGCCCTGCTCGCCGCCAAGGCGGGCGCGACCTACGTGAGCCCTTTCATCGGACGGTTGGACGACATTTCGGAGGAAGGCATGGAGCTGATCGGCCACATCCGGAGAATCTACGACAACTACGAGTTCGAGACGAAGATCCTGGTGGCGTCCGTCCGCAACCCCATCCACGTGCGCGACGCGGCCCTGATCGGTGCGGATGTCGCCACGATTCCCGCCGCGATCCTCAAGCAGCTCGCAAGTCACCCCCTGACCGACATCGGCATCGAAAGATTCATCAAGGATTGGGAAAAGATCCCGAAATAAGCCACCGAATTAATTCGGTGGCTGTCCGTCATGGCATCACCAGGGGACCAGCCCCGGAATTAATTCCGGGGCTATTGCACCGTGATCGTAATCTTCTCGGATATCACCGGAGGGTCGTTGGGGACGTGGTTCCCGCCCGCCAGCAGGAGCTGGAGAGTGTGCTGGCCCGGCGGCAGGTTGATGCTGGTCTCCGTCTGAGCCTGCCCGAAATGGAGGATGTGCTCGTTGGACGGCAGGGGCTGATCCATCGGAGGAAGCTGGCCCAAATCCACGAGCAGGTGGTGATGCCCGCTGTTGTCCTTGATCCCATCCGCCGCCTTGGCGAGCTCGATGCCCTCGGCGCCGAACTTGACCGTGATAGGGCTTGTCACCGCCGCCCCGTTCGCGGGCTCGACGATGAAGACACGGGCGCCTGGGCTCGATTTGGCGCGGGGGATTTTCGGGGCCTTCGAACATCCCGCCGCGACCAGGATCGCGGCGGCGGCGAGTAGGAGGGATCGGCGCATCATTTGAGCTCCTTTAGGACTTTCTTGGCGACCGCCTGGAAGCATTCCATGACGTTTTTCCCTTGCGTCGCGATGGTTTCAAATTCCGGGAGGTCGCGGTTGTTGAAAAGGGCGCGGAACTCCTCCGCCGGCATCCGGTTGGCGAGGTCCCGCTTGTTGTATTGCAAGGCGATGGGGATCGTTTTGAAGTCGAGTCCTGCGTTCTTCAGGCTTTTTTCCAGGTTCCGCCAGCTCTCCAGGTTGTCCTCCAGCTTTTCCACCTGGGAGTCGGCGACGAACACGACGCCGTCCACACCCTTGAGGATGATCGTGCGCGAAGAGTCGTAGATCACCTGCCCGGGCACGGTATAGAGGTGGAGGCGGACGTTGTAATCCTTGATCTTGCCGAGCGAGAGGGGAAGAAAATCGAAAAACAGCGTCTTGTCGTCGGCCCCGGAAAGGGTCGTGATCTTGCCGCGATGGCCGGGCGCCGTTTCCTGATAGATGTGGCGGAGCGTCGTCGTCTTGCCCGAGAAGGCCGGTCCGAAATAGGCGATCTTGCAATTGACCTCTTTGTCCCGCGTGTTGATGAATGACACGTTTCAGTTCCTCAGAAAATCCAATGCCCTGAATCGCACCCGTCGGGTGTGAGAGCGAATGCTAACGTCTTCGAAACATCGTTTTCAATCTCTATTTTCCAGGCGTAAAATGATCCAAAATGAAAAAGTCTGGATAAAAAATTGGCCAAAATAAGCAAGAATCTCAAATTATTCCATGCACTTACTTGCGCCGCGCCGGGAGTCTGTGCTAGCGGGGAACTTATATGGCCGTGAACGCAGTCCAAAAAACCGCCGAGACCGGCGAAGCGAGGCCCGCGATTCTCGTGGTCGACGACGACGAGAGCATGCGCGACATCCTCCAGGCCATCCTGCGCAAGGACTACGACGTCCATTTGGCCGCGACCCTGAGCGAGGCGCGGCAGATCCTCCAAAATTTCGAGATCCAGGTCGTCCTCCTGGACGTGCGCTTGAACCAGGAGGACGGGCTGACGCTCCTGCCCGAGATCAAGGAGATGAACGAGCGGATCGAGGTCGTCGTCATCACCGTGATCACGGACGTGAAGACCGCCGTGCAGGCCATGAAGCTCGGCGCCTACGACTACGTCAACAAGGAGTTCAATCCGGACGACCTCAAGGCCATCATCACCCGGGTGATCGAGAAACAGCGGGCCACGAAGGAACTGATCTACCTGAGGGAGGAGGTCCGTCAGATCACTCCCGACGCCGCCTTTCTCATCGGACGCAGCCGCGCGATGACGGCGGTCAAGGAGATGGCGGACCGCGCGGCGCCGATCCCGACCACGGTCCTCATCACGGGGGAGACGGGGACGGGCAAGGAGCTCATCGCGCGCTACATTCACCGCCAAAGCCACTTGGCCGACAAGCCGTTCGTGACGGTCAACCTCGCGGCGATCCCCTCGGAGCTCATGGAGTCGACGCTCTTCGGCCACGAGAAGGGCTCGTTCACGGGCGCTCACCGCCTCCACTACGGCAAGTTCGAGCTGGCCGACGGGGGCACGCTCTTCCTCGACGAGATCGGTGAGCTCCGCTACGACCTTCAGAGCAAGTTGCTGCGCGCCATCCAGGAGAACGAGATCGAGCGCATCGGCGGCAATCGTTTGATCCCCGTCAAGGTGAGGCTCATCGCCGCGACCAACGCCAATCTCCTGGAGAAGATCAAGAACAAGCAGTTCCGGGAGGACCTCTACTACCGGTTGAACGTGGTGCCCATCCACGTCCCTCCCCTGCGGGAAAGGATCGAAGACCTGCCGGTCCTGGCCGAGCTCTTCCTCGACCGCTACAACAAGAAGTTCAACCGGCGCGTGCGGGGGTTCAAGAAGGAGATCTTCGAGGTCCTCGCCACCTACGACTGGCCGGGCAACATCCGGGAGCTGGAAAACTTCGTCGAACGGATCGTCGCCATCACCAACAAGGACTACGTCGGCTTCACCGACATTCCGCTTGAATATCAGCTCCATAAGGTGGAAAAGACGGAGGTCGCCGAGGGGGAGGAACTTCTGCAAAAAACCCTCGACGCCTTCGAGAAGAGCTTTATTCTCCGGATTCTGGACGAAGAAGGCTGGAACCAAACACAAGCGTCAAAAAGGTTGGGGATTCATCGGAAGACGCTCGAATACAAGGTCAAGCGGCTCAACCTGGGAGAGATGATTGCTTTGGAGAGAAAGAGAGAAGATTAGGGCCGCCGTTTTCCTCTCCGCCGTCTTGTTTTCGTTGCCCGCCCGCGCCGAAACCGTCCTCCCGCCCGTTCTCGTCACCGCCGACAAACAGGAACGCCCGCTCGACGCCGTGGCCGCCTCGGCGACCGTGATCTCCCGCGAGGAGATCGAGAGCCGGCAGGCGCGCACCGTTCCCGAGGTGTTGCGCAGCGCCGCGGGCGTGGACGTCATCTCCTCGGGTTCCCTCGGCGACGACACCGACGTGCGGCTCCGCGGGGCGGACCGCGACGAGGTGCTGATCCTGATCGACGGGGTTCCCGTCAACAACGTCTCCGAGGGGCGGGCCGCGTTCCTGTCGGCGATCCCCCTGGAGAACGTCGAAAGGATCGAGATCGTCCGCGGCTCCCAGGGCGTCCTGTACGGCTCCGACGCCGTCGGCGGCGTCATCAACATCATCACGCGCAAGGGCTCGGAAACCCCCACGTTCTCGGCGTCCTTCGAAGGGGGCAATCTTGAGACGTTCCGCGAGACCGTGGACGGGGCGTTTCAGGCCGGAAAGTTCCGGTTCAGCGGCGGCGCCTCGCGCACGGACCAGGGCGGGCGCTTCGACCGCGACCGCTTCGGGGAGACGGCCGTCTCCGCGAATTTCGGTTACCGCTTTCTGCCGGAGATCGAGGTGGCGGCGGGCGTCAACTACCTCCGGTCGGACCAGGAGCTTTTCTACGAGTTCCAGTCTTCCTTCGACCCGGCGACGGGGTCGATCCTGGTCAAGATCGACCCCGACAACGACAGCCGCTTTCATTCGGACAAGGTCATCACCCATCTCTCGGTCAAGGGCGCCCCGAGGCCCTGGTGGAACGCGGAACTTCACTACGGCCTTTTTTTGGACCTGGAGGACCTGGAAAACACCTCGGCGGGCGACACGGCGGACCCGGGATTCTTTCCGGGCGACCAGGACTTCAGCGGGCGGGGACTGAGGAACACGCTCGATCTCCGCAATTTTTTCTCGGCCTACGAATCGCCCGCCTTCTCCACGCAGGTGACGGCCGGTTTCGAGTTTGAGGACGAGCGCCTGCATTTCACCGATTTTGGCGGCGTCGAGTTTCCGGCGCCCGGCCAGGAGGGCGCGCGCCAAAACTACGCCCCGTACGTTCAGCAGAATTTCCGTTTCTTCGAGGAAAAACTGATCCTGACCGGCGGCGTCCGCTACGACTCCAACACCACCTTCGGCCACGAATGGAGCCCCGCGGCCTCGGTCCTCGTCAAGATTCCCGGGACCAAGACGACGCTCCGCGGGAGCTACGGCGAAGGATTCCACGCGCCCACGGTGCTCGAGTTCTTCGACCAGGTGCTCTTGCGCGAGACGAACGATCCCTTCTTTCAGGCGGTGCGGCTGGAGGCCGAGCTGTCCCAGAGTTACGAGGCGGGGGTGGAGCAGAAGGTCGGGGATTGGGCCGAGCTCTCCGCCACGTTCTTCTACATCGACTACGACCGGCTCTTCGATGGCCTCCAATTCATTCGGGACGCCTACAGCACGGGCGTGGAGATCGGCGCGTCCGTGAAACCGTTCCGGTGGCTCAAGGCCGGAGGCAACTACACCTTTCTCCGCGCGATCGACGAGGCGACGGGGCTCAGGCTCGCGGACCGGCCGAGGCATCGCGGCGCTCTGTTCGTTCAGGCCGAGCCCACCGACCGCCTGACGGTGCGCGCGGACGTGAACATTGTCGGCAACCGGACCGTGCCGTCGGTCATCAGCACCTCGGGGGGGGACCTGAACGTCCTCTTCATCGATCCCGATGGCCAAACCTCCGCCTCGGGGACCGTGCCCGGCTACGTCAAGGTGGACCTCGCCGCCTCCTACGAGATCTTCCGCGACCGTCTGGCGATGAAGAGCGGCCGGGTCTACGTCAAGCTCGAGAACCTCCTGGACGACCGCTACGAAGAAAAATTCGGTTTCCCCGCCCCCGGCATCACCTTCCTCGCCGGCGCCAAGGCCTCCTTCTAAGAGGGGCATCTTTTTCCGCGACTGACTAAAAACTTATCCAAGCAAGAACCGCCGTCTCTCGTCATCCATGTCTGTATTGATCGAATTGATACTTAATAAACTTAATATATTAATTCATTAATAATATTAATAAGTTCATATGTACTAATATGTTCCAACTTTTGGCCTCATGAAGAGGCGCTAGAGGGTAAAAATGTCTCCTTGGTGCGCGGATTGCAAGGTTTGCCAGTGCCATGAAGCCGTCAAAATTCAATATCCTGACCGCTGCCAAGGACGAGCCGGGCAAGTACCTCCTTTATAACACGCTTCACGACCACCGCGTCCTCTTCGACGACCCGGATCTGAATCCGGCGATCCTCTTCGACAAGATTCGAAACCGCTTTCCGCTTACGGCCAAGGAGCAGGCGGCGGTCCCCGATCTCCTCGACATGGGGCTCTTGCTAGAAGACGAGGCCGACGAACAGAAGATATTCGAGGATTGGTACCAGACGAAGATCCGCGAGCGTACGGACATCATGCAGGTGACCATCCTGCCGACGATGGCCTGCAACCTGGCCTGCGACTACTGCTTCGAAAACGAGGTGCGCGAAGGCGGCGTCATGAAGCCGGAGACGGTGGGGAAGACGATCGCCTACGTGAAAAACCGGATCGACCGCGTGAAACCGCAGACGCTTCACATCCACTTCTTCGGCGGCGAGCCGCTCCTGCAGCCGGAGACGCTGAAACAAATCGGAAAAGCCCTTCACGAACACACGTCGAAACAGGGCATTCCGCTGACCCTGGGGATGATCACCAACGGCGTCCTTCTCACCCCGGCGTTCGTGAATGAGATGATCCCCTACGGCTTCCAATGGGTGAAGATCACCTTCGACGGGGACCGCGAGGCCCACGACAAGAAGCGCATCCGCCACAACCGGGAGGGGACGTTCGACACGATCTACGACAACCTTTGCAACATCCACGAACAATGCGGCGGGCGGCTGAAGATCGCCATCGGCGGTAATTTCGATCATGAAAACTACGGCAGCATGTTCGGCTTGATCGAACGGCTCAAGAAAAGCCCGTTCGCCTCGAAGATCATGGTGGCGCGCTTCAAGCCCATCATGGCGGTGAATCCGGAGATCGCCTCTCAGCGCCAGGGCCGCGTGAGCTCCTTCTGCGAAGTCTGCTCGTTCAACCAGACCCAGATCGACGCGATGCAGGCCCTCGAAGACAAGCTCTTCGTGGAGGAGATGCCCACCCAGAACCGGCCCGAGATGGGGCCGTGCGAGTATCACTCGCGCCATTCCTTCACCATCGGCCCGGACGGAAGCGTCTACAAGTGCCCCGCGTTCGTGGGACTGCGTAACCTGGCGGCCGGGCGGGTGGATGAAGACGACTACAACGCCCAGGGCGAGTGGCAGGTCGCCACCAAGAAGTGGGACGACGACTGCGAGAGCTGTCATTTCCTCCCCAACTGCGCCGGAGGCTGCCGCTACAGCGCCGTGAACAAGACGGGGAGTCTTGAGATCAAGAACTGCGAGGCCAAGTTCCTGGAGCAGTCGACCGAGGCGTTCATGCAGAGGGAGATCCGGGTTTTAAGCGATGAGAAGACGGTCGCATCGACCGCGGAGGATGCGGCCTAGAGCCGATTAGATCGACGAGGGGGGGTGTTCGTCATGACCATCAAGAAAGGGAAGAAGATCAGCGACCCGAAGCCGGCGGTGTGTCGTCCGATGGTGTTTTGACCAAGCTTCAAGGGGTCGGTGGCGTTTCGCCGATCCCTTTTTGACTTGTCGACCATGAGCCGATGTAACAGATTCGCGGTGTGAAGCGACAAAGCACAGTCCTATCCACCGCATTAGCCCTATTCTGCTTTCTCTCCGCTTGCTCTCAAGGCAAGAACGGCAATGAGAAGAAGCATTTCGGCGGCAAGCTGACCGTAGGCATTTTTTTCGCTCCGTCCGAAATCAATCCGATCACGACGGACTCCACCATATCCGCCAATCTTTTGGATTTGATCTTCAATACGCTTGTAAGGATCAATGAAGACGGTGCGATCAGCCCTGAGATCGCCGAGACATGGGATGTTTCCCCCGATGGCCTTTTATGGACCTTCCATTTGAGGAGAGAAGCGGTCTTTCATGACGGCTCGCCTCTCACTTCGGAAGATGTGAAGTTCACCCTCGATACCATTCAGAAGACGGAAAGAAGCGGATACGCCTATGCCCTGAAAAATGTCCGTCAGATTGAAGCCGTCGACCCCTGGACCCTTCGTATTACTTTTGACAAGGCTGACAGCCTCCTTTGGGACAGCCTTGGAGTCATCGGGATCGCGCCCAAGAAGCTCCTCCAAAACGATCCCGACTTCTCCTCCTTCAACAAACATCCGATCGGCAGTGGTCCCTATCGCTTCGTGAGTCAAGACGACAAGCAAATCGTGTTGGAGTCGAATGAACGGTACTTCGGTGGTCGGCCGTACCTGAACCAGATTGTGGTCAAGGTGCTGGCCAGCGAGACCGCCAGCATCAATAATTTGATCGCCGGCAACATCGACATGGCTTTCCTGCTGAACCCGGAGGATTACGGGGCTCTTTCGCAGATCCGCTCCATTCGTGTGTACGACAACTGGTACCCGCTTCTCTATATGGTGTTCCTGAACCATGATAACAAGCTTTTCACCGATCCAAGGGTTCGTCAGGCCCTGAATCTCGCCATCGACAAGCAGATGCTGATTGAGCGGATCCTGAAGGGAAAGGGTGAAATTGCAGCCGGTACAGCCGATGAAAGTCACGAGAGCCACAATCCTGCGGTGACACCTTATCCTTACAAGCCGCAAGAAGCGTTAAAACTTTTGTCTCAGGCAGGCTGGGCGGATCATGATGACGACTTCATTCTGGATAAGGGCGGCCGGAAATTCGAATTCAACGCCTACGCCGTTAAAGGCGAGGAACTTACGTCGAAGGCCCTCCGAATCACCCAACAACAATTGGGGGAAATTGGGGTGAGGATGGCCATCAAGGAGTTGCCGTTCGACGAGTACGTCCGGGTGGTCGTTCGCGAAAGGGGGTTTGACGCCAACCTCGCGATCATGGTCGTCCGCTCCCTCTACGACAGCAACTTCACCTATTGGCATTCCAGCCAGATCCAGGCGGGGCTCAACTTCTGCTCCTATCGGAATGCGGAGGTGGACCGTCTCCTCGATGAAGCGAGGTTCGAAGTGGATCCGGCGAGACGCCGGGAGGCCTTCCAGCAGTTCCAAAAGGTCATCCACGACGATCCCCCGGGCATCTTCCTGTTCTGGAGAAACATGCCCGTGGCCCTTCAGGCGCGTTTCCGCGACGTGCCGGAAAAGCGCATGGAGAGTCTGAGGGACCTGGTGAAGGTTTGGGCCGCCCCTACTCCGTGATCGATTTCTGAAAGCGAACCAGCCGCCCGGCCAGCTCGCGATAGGTCACGTGCGGGACCTTACGGATCTCCCGGATGCCCGGAATCAGGGCGAGCCAGAGAAAGAGCCGCAGAACGCCCGAGATCAGGAAAACCGCCGTGAACGGCATCAGCCCCCACGGCGCGTGTTTGAGGAGGAGGCCGCCCGTCACGGCCCCGCCGACGATGCCCAATCCCGTCAGTACCTGGTAATAGGCGGCCGCTCGCGTGCGGTGTTTCGGTTCGGTGTTGTCGAGCAGAAAATTGAAGGAGCAGAGCTCGAAGCCGCCGACCGCGAGACCCCCGACGATTTGGACGAGGAACAGGTAGACGAAGTGCCGGGAGACCAAAAGCAAGAGAGGCGGCAGGCAGAAGAAGGCGCAGGAAAGGGCGAAAAGACGGCGGCTGCCGTAACGGTCCGAGAGATGGCCCCACATGGGCATGGTCAGGAACTTCGTTCCGAACATCAGCGCCAGGAGGATCATGAAACGGGCGTAGCCGAACTTGAGTTCGTCCAGAACGAAAGGGACGAAGTAGGAGCCGGAGACGTTGACGGCGGCGGCGAAAAGGGCGGTGAAGAGGACGAAGCGACCGAAGTTGTTGCTGCGAAGGCTTTTGACGAAGTCGCCGAACGTGTAGTTTTCATCGGAATCGTCCGACGTCTCCCGGATGTCTTTCTGAAATCCGACGAAGACGAGCGAAAGCAACCGACCCAGCAGGGCCAAGGCCATGAGCCAGGCGAAACCCAGGGCGGCATTGCGGCTGCGGAACAATTCGAGAAGAAGGCCGCCCACCACGAGCGCGCCGAAGGTGGCGATCTGGATCCAACGGCTTCTCCATCCGAAATAGCGGCCTCGTTCGGAAGCCGGCACGAGGTCGCCCATCCAACTCTGCCAGGCCGGCGTGATCACCATCCAAGCCGACCAGTAGAGGATCGACAGGACCATGAGGACCGCGAGCCCGTGCCAGGGCCGGAGAACGAGGGCGATGGCCCCCAGAAGACACGCCGCCTGGCCGCCGATCCCGGACAGGACCAGCTTCTTTCGGGATCCGAAGATCTTGACGAGGAAAGAAGTCGCAAGTTGGCAGAGATCGCCGGTGACTTGGGGAAGGGTGGCCAGGAGCCCGACCGCGACGTCGGCCGCGCCCAGAAAAATCGCCAGCGGCCCGAAAAACATTTCTCCGAATCCGACCGTGAGCGACCAGGCGATTCCGTCCCAGAAGGAAGCCCTGAGGGATCTTTGATGATTGTTTTTCAGAGCCGATCCATCATAATGCCGCGACGGTTCCCATGCAACTTCGGATCGCGACCAAACTGGTCCTTCTTCTCCTTGCGGCGTCGTTTCTGCCTTTGATCCTATTCGGCACGATCGCCTTCCGGCAGGTCCGGACCGCCACCGAGCTCTCCGTCACGGAGGGCAACGCCAACGTCAGCCGCCGGGCCGCCGAAGAGATCGACCACTACGTCCGCAACGGCGTCGCCGTCCTGAAATCCGGCGCCGAGAACATCAGCAACGCCGATCTCAAGCCCTGGCAGAAGGAGAGAATTTTAAAAAACCAGGTCAACCGTTTTGACGAATTCAACCGTCTCGAGATTCGCGACCCGGACGGCGTCGTCGTGGCCAGCTCCGAGGTCACTCCGGAGGAGATGTCGGAACGGGAGAAGAAGGTGTTCGAGGAGGCCAAGTCCGGCCGGACCGCCCTGTCGGAGGTGTTCATCAAGGACGATCTCACTCCCGCCCTGGACGTCGCCGTGCCCATCCGCACGCTCGGGGACGTGAGCGGCGTCCTGGTCGCCGACTTGAACCTCCTCCAGATGTGGTACTTGGTCGACAACATTCGCATCGGAAAACACGGCATCCTGCATGTGTTGGACCCCGATGAAAGGTTAATCGCCAGCGGGGACGGCGACCGGAAAAAAGAGGTCTTCCAACAGAGACCCTTCGAGCCCAAGGGCGTCCTTCCGGAAATTCTCAATCCGACGGGGGCCCTTTTCGCCAATCCCTCAGGAGTTCCGGTCATCGCGGTCGGCACGCGTTTGCCGGACCCTTTGCGCTGGAGCGTGATCGTCGAGCAGCCGACGTCGGAGGCCTATGCGCTCGCCACGCGCATCGGGGTCTTGCTCGGAGGGGCCATGGCCGGGATGATCGTCGTGGCGATGGCCTTGGGTCTCGCCGGAGGGCGGCGGAACGTCGTGAACCCGATCCGGACCTTGGTGGAAGCTACGCGGGAGCTCGCGTCGGGCAACCTCGACCATCGCGTGAACCTCCGGACGGGCGACGAGTTCGGGGACCTCGCCGCGGCCTTCAATCGGATGGCCGTCCGGTTGAAGGACCTCCAGACCGAACTCATTTTGCAGGAGCGCCACGCCATGTTCGGAAGGATCGCCTCGGGCCTGGCCCACGACCTGAAACATCCCATCCAGGCCATCGAAAACGTGAGCCGGCTCATGGACTCGATGCACGGCGACGCCGAGATCCGTCAAACCTTCCGCCGGACCGTCGAGCGCGAGTTTTCCAAGATCAACCTCTTCCTGGAGAACCTGCACGACCTCACCCACGAGGTCCCCTTGCAGCCCGTTCCTCTCCCCCTGGAGGGCGTCCTCCGCGAGAGCGTGGCGACCTTTGAGCTCGCCGCGTCCAAGGCGGGCGTCGCGATCCGCCTCGACCTGCCCGGCGAAGCGGAGACCATCCGCGTCAAGGGGGATCGCAACGCCCTGAACCGGGTCTTTTCCAACCTCATTTCGAACGCGATCCAGGCCATGCCCACGGGAGGCCGCCTCGATATCTCGCTGATCGCCGGGCCCGAATGGGCCGAGGCGCGCTTTCAGGATACGGGCATGGGCATCCCCCCGGAACGCCTGCCGTCCCTTTTTGACGACTTCGTTACGACCAAACGGCGGGGGCTGGGATTGGGGCTCGCCATCGTCCGCAAGATCGTGCAGCAACATTATGGAACGATCGAGGTCGAGAGTAGGGTGAATAAAGGGACCTGCTTCACCGTCCGGCTGCCCGTCGACCGGCGGTGATTTTTCCCATCCAGGGGCGAAATTTTATCCCTCCCGCAACGGATCTTGTCCCCGTTCGCGCCAGTCTTTTCGAAGGCCTCGGAAAGTTCCCGTGGGGTCCCGGACACATACGATAAAGTGCCGACCGCCGCCTCTTGTGGCACGTCGTTTGAAGAGCCGTTAAGGCATGACTCAATTATTGGAGGTCGCGACGGTGGAGGGTTGCCGGGTTTTCTACGTGAAGGCCCTGGATTCGCGGAAGAGGACCTACTTCAGCGCGTACGTGCAGTTGCCGGAGTCCGACGAGAGGGTCGAACAGATCATCTTGGACGACCGGATCCTGCCGCGCTTGAAGGAGCGCCTCCGCCAGGTGATGAGCCTCCGGACCTGTCTCGACTAGAAGACGCGAGCCCCTTAGAAATCCCTGCGGTTGCTCAGCGCCCGGGCGAGCGTTTTGGAATCCGTATATTCCACGGAGCCGCCCACGGGGACTCCCGAGGCGATGCGCGTGATCTTGACGCGTGGGTCGGTCTCCGCGATGGCCTTGCGCAGGTAAAGGGCCGTGGCCTCGCCCTCGGGGTTGGGGTTGGTCGCTAAAATCACTTCGGAAACGGCCCCGTCCTGGAGGCGCTGGAGCAGGTTCGCCGCCCGGATGTCCTCGGGACCGACGCCGTCCAGAGGCGAGAGGGCCCCGTGGAGGACGTGATAGAGGCCCCGGTACTCCTCCGATTTTTCCACCATCAGGACGTCGACGGGTTCCTGCACGACGCAGAGGCGCGAGCGGTCGCGCTGCGGGTCCTCGCAGATCGGGCAAAGCTCGTCTTCCGAGAGATTCTGGCAGAGCCGGCAGAAACGGACCTTCTCGCGGACGTGGGTCAAGGCGTCGATCAAATCGCCCGAAAGGCCCTTCGCGTCCCTGAGAATGAAGAGGGCCAGCCTCGTGGCGGATTTTTCCCCGATGCCCGGAAGCCGGCTCAAGGCCGAGACAAGCCGGTCAATCGGATTCTTATTCACTTGCCTCTCCGGACATCCGCCGGCTCGAAGATGGAGATGGCGTCGTCGACGAGGGAGCCGCCGTTTTGGGCGCTCGCGGCCGGGGCGTCCGATTCGTAGACGGGCCTCAAGGAGCGCCCGAAATACTCCTTCAGGAATCCCGCGAGGGCCCCGTCGCGGTCGGGGTCCTTGAGGAGCTCCACGTTCATGGCGGATTTTTGGGGAAAGCGTAGACGGATTTCCGCGCCCTCCCCGTTCCCCAAGGAAGAGACCGCTCCCTGTTCCACCAACGAGGCGAGCCGCACGGACTTTGTCTTCAGGAAGGCGATGAATCCCGGCCAGTCGGGGTTGGATCTTGGCGCACCCTTCGCGCTGTCCGCGCTACGGGTACTTCCTCCGCCACCCGCCTTTGGCGGGTGCCCGGCGTCGGTCGCGGGCCTGGGAGTGGCTGCGGAGATCGGGGCTCCTCCCTTCAGCCCGGCCAGAATGTCCTCCAACGGCACCAGGTCCTCGGCGGACGCCAGCCTGAGAACGAGGACGTCGAAGACCACGCGGGGGAGGGGGGCGCGCAGGAGATCGGTCACGCCTTTTTGGACCATGCGGAAGAGACGGTCGAGCTGCGCCGGGGCGGCGGACTTGGCCAAGACCGCCAACTCCCCGATCTCCTCCTTCGGCAGGTCGAAGAGGGAGGGATCCTGGCTGACCTGGGCGACCAGCAAGTGGCGGAAGGCCTCCAACAAATCCAATCCAAGACGCTTGGCGTCGAGTCCCGCCTGAAACGCCTTTTCCAAGGCGCCGAGGGCGGCCGCGGAATCCTTCCCGAGCACGGCGCGGATGAGCTCCCGCACGAACCCTTGCGTGGAGACGCCGACGACCTCTTCGACGCCCGGGAGCGTGACCTTGCCCCCGGAGAAGGAGATCACCTGGTCCAAGAGACTCAAGGCGTCCCGGAGACCTCCCTCGGCCTCGCGGGCGATCAAAAAGAGGGCGTCGCCCTCCGCGGGCACGCCCTCCGCCGCAAGGATCCTTTCAAGTTGCTGGACGATGGCGCCGCGGAGGATGGGCTTCAAGTCAAAGCGGATCACGCGCGAGAGGACGGTCGCCGGCATCTTTTGGGCGTCGGTGGTGGCGAAGAGAAAGAGGGCGTGCGGAGGCGGCTCCTCCAGGGTCTTCAAGAGAGCGTTGAAGGCGGCCGTCGAGAGCATGTGGACTTCGTCGATGATGTAGATCTTGTAGCGCCCTCCCGGCGGCAGGTAGCGGATCTTCTCGCGCAGGTCGCGCACGTCCTCCACGGACGTGTTGGAGGCGCCGTCGATTTCCTGTACCGAAAGAGAGCGCCCTTCCGTGATCTCCTTGCACGAGACGCACTCGTTGCAGGGGTCGGCCGCCGGGGAGTCGGTCTTCTGGCAATTCAGGGCCTTGGCGAAGATCCGCGCGAGCGTCGTCTTGCCGATGCCGCGCGGGCCGGTGAAAAGATAGGCGTGGTGCAGGCGCTTTTGGGCCAGCGCGTTCCGGAGGATCTGGACCGTGGTTTCCTGGCCGACGACGGCATCGAAGCCTTGCGGACGGTACTTGCGTGCGAGCGCGAGGGAGGACACGATGAAAATCTCTAATCTGCGCGGGAAGGCCGATCAAGGCGATAATTTCTTTGCAGAACGCGGTTTCTTTGCGTACAAGCCCGCGGGAGGTTTTTCATCGTGCGCTGGTTCAAGGTGTTCGCTTTTTTCCTCGGGGCGTTTCTTCTCCTTTGGATCGTCCGGAAGCTTGGCTGGCAGGAGCTTCTCACCGGCTTCCGGACCCTCGGTTGGAAGGTCGTCGTTCCCGTCGCCATCATCCTCCCCTGTTACCTGATGTACACCTTTTCCTGGGAACTGTTCCTCAAGCGCTTCGACGCCCACTCCATCCCGTTCTGGCCGCTCTTCCGGATCAAGGTGGGCGGCGAGGCGGCCAACACGCTCACCCCGCTCAACTTCGCGGGGGGCGATCCGGTGCGCGTCCTCCTGCTTTCCAAGACCTTTCCCGGGGCGATCAGCGGGGCGTCGGTGATCGTCGACCGCACGCTTCAGATCGCGGCGATCGTCAGCCTGATCTTTTTGGGGAACGTCGTCGCCCTCTTCAAGCTCGATCTCCCGTCCTCGGTCCGCTACCTGCTCGGGGGGACGGTGACGTTCCTGGTCGGCGTCATCTTCTTTCTCGTCATTTCGCAGACGAAGGGACTGTCGGAAAAAGTCTTCCGGCTGGGACAGCGGCTCAAGATCAAGGCCCTGTCCGAGGAGAGGCTCAAGAAGATGAAGGAGATGGACGGCCACATCCACGCCTTCTACCGCAAGGACCGGCGCCTGTTCGTCGTCTGCTACCTCCTGCACTTCGGCGCCCGGCTCATCGGCATCTTCGAGATCCTCTTCATCGCGCGTGTCCTGGGCGTTCCGATGGGTTACTGGGAGGCCATTTTTTTCGCGGCGGTCATTCCGGTCATCAATATGATCGGCGTGTTCGTCCCCGGCAATCTGGGCGTGCTGGAAGGGGCGGTCAGTTCGCTCTTCTTCGCCCTCCACTGGAACCCCAGCGACGGCGTCGTCCTCCAGATCGCCCGCCGCGTCCGCGCGGGGATCTGGATCTCCATCGGGATTCTCTTCATTCTTCTCTATAAGAGGAAGATGGGGTTGAAAAAGGTCATCTAGTGGTCGGGAAAATACCTCAAGAGTAGGGCCTCGCCGTACACCACCAGCGTCATCAGCACGAAGATCTCGATAATCACCGGGGTCATGGCCTTCATCCATCCAAAGGGCGTGAAACGATTGTTGATCTCCCGCCGGATGAAGGCGTAGGCCACGACCGACTGGGCCGATCCGATGTGCGTCCAGCAGCCGCCGACGGCGTAGCCCGCGATCTGCGCCATGGCGAAGAGGTGGAGGGCGCCGATTTCCAGGCCGTGGATCGCCCGGCCCGCGAAGTCGGCGACGACGTTGTTGTCCAGGATGGCGGAGAGGAACGAGGCGCCCAGGAATTGGAGATAGGCCATCACCGAGATGCCGAGCCGCTCGATGCCGGCGTGCAGGCCCTCCTTGATGTGCTCGAAGAATCCGGTCTTCTGGAGGAGTGTGATCGAGAAGAAGAGGGGGAGAAGGAAGAGGTATTCCATGTACTCATGGCGCCCCTCCCGAAGGGCGAGACGCCGCATCTTGGAAAGGGCGGCGATCCCCAGGAAGGCGACGGCGAACGCCGCAAAGGAGGCGAGGAAGAGGGGGATGTCGTGGTCGATGGCGTGCCAGACGAGCAAGCCGATGAAGGGGATGAAGGCGAGGCCTCCGATCCACTGCGTCCTGACGCGCTGGCGGCGCATCGACCGGATCGTGCGGGAGACCTTTTCCAGTGAGTCGTCGGATTGCCCGCCATCCCGCTTGGCCACATGAACGTAGTGTTCGTCCAGTTCTTCCGCCAGGTTCTCGGAGACGAAGGCCTCGAGAATCTCCCGGCGGAGGGCCGGGGCCACGCTCTCGTGAACCAGGGCCAGCCCCAGGGGCTCACCCTTGTGAAGGCGTCTTTCGATGTCCTTGTGATGGTCGCCCAGCTGGTTCCTGAATTCATCAATGAATTCGACGGCAGTGAGGACCTCGCCGTGCCGGAGCGCCTGTAAAAAACGGACGTCGGCCGTATGGAGGTCCAGGATGTCCAGGTCCTTCGTGTCGACCTTCTTTCCCTTCAATCGTTTCCGGACGTTCCAGAAGACGATCAGGTAGCTCCCCACCGCCACCGGGAGGCAGTAGCGGAGGAAGAAGGCGTTGTCCAAGTGGGGGTGGAGGTTGGCCTTCATGATGAGGTTGGGCGGCTCCCCGTAGGCCAGCCACATGCCGCAGACCGTGGTGACGACCGTCGAGACCATGACGGCGTAGAGCACCGCCTCGTCCTTCGCCTTGGCCAAAAAGAGGATCATCACGAGGATCCGGATCATGAGTCCGATCATCGAGACGCCGTCCAAAATCCCCGAGGAAAAGGCCACGACGCCCGTCAGGATCGCGACCGTCGGAACGACCATCCCGCGGTTTTTCCGGAGCACGGAGAAGCTGATCGACTCCAGGAGACGCGTCTGCGCGATGACGGCCACGAAGAAGGTGAGCCCTAGGATGAAAAGCATGGTGTCGGCGTGCACCAGCTCATCCAGTCCGTGAAGCGTCAGAAGGTAATGCCTGAGCGTCCGGCCAGCCGCCGCCGCGCCATCCGCCGCCATGGCCTGTTGAAGCCCCGATCCCTGCCACCAGACGCCCCAGAAGGTGGAGAAGACGACCAGGACCATGCCGTAGGTGATGGCGTTCTTGTCGATGCGGTACTTCATCGAGCCGAAAAGGAAGAGGCAAAGGATGGTGAGGAGAACCTCGGCGGCGACGAGCGACGCCGAAAGCCGGTAAAACGTCCCCAGAAAATAGATGGCGATGGCCGCGAGCGCGCAGCCAAGGACGAATTTGGTCGAAGAAATCTGGATGAGGTCGTTCGAATCTGCTGGGGAATTCTTCGGAGAATCGGCATGATCGGACGAGGACATGTAAGCTCCTTCTCTCTTTTCTGCGAGCGCGTGCTGTTTAGACGAAAAGCGGAGGGTTTGTCACCTGGGAAAAGCCTTGCGTCGGCTTTGCCCACTCGAAGAGGATGTATCCAATGTGGACGACGGCTCTCCAATTTGTTCTCAGCGCGTTCGCGACCATCGTCGCCGCCCGTTGGCTCGCGCGTTCCGCCGATCGTCTGGCCAAGACGTACGGTTTGAGCCACGTTTTCGTGGGGAGCCTCTTTCTTGCGGCGGCGACCTCGTCCCCGGAACTCTTTGTCGACCTGGAGGCGACGTCCAAGGGCAACGCGGACCTGGCATCGGGGGACTTGCTGGGCAGCAGCCTCGTGAATCTGGCCATCTTCGCGGTTCTCTCCCTGTTCATTCCCGGAGAGGAACGGATGCCACCGGCGCGCCCGGTACGGGGCCTGACGTTCTTGGCGGCCCTCCTCACCGCGCAGGTGGGGGCCTACATCGCGCTTCGGCTGCCGGGTCAGGTCGCGGGGCTGCATTGGGGCAGCGTGCTCCTCGGCGTGACCTACCTCGCGGGCATTCGCATCCTCTTTCGCGGAGGGACCTTGAAGGAGGCTGGCCAGGGACCGGTCGGGCGCCGCCGTGCCGGCGCGGCGTTTCTGGGACTCGCATCGGGGGCCACGGTCCTGTTCGTGGCGGCTCCCTATCTCGTCCGGTCCGTCGAGAGGATCGGGATCGCGACCGGCCTGGGGAATACCTTCATGGGTACGACGCTGATGGCCTTCACGACCTCCCTCCCGGAACTGGCCTCGTCGGTTGCGGCGCTTCGACTGGGGACGGCGGCCATGGCGGCGGGCAATCTCGTCGGGAGCAACGCCTTCAACATGCTGATTTTCAGCGCGATGGATGCCCTCTGGACCGGAGGCGACCTCTGGGAGCAGATCCCTCGGCGTCACGCCGTGACGGCAGGCGTCGTCATCCTGAACCTCACCGTCTTCTGCGTCTTGATGATGAGGACGCGGGCGGGACGGCGGCAAAGAATCGCCGCCGCAATCGTCATCTTGGCTTTGACGATGCTGAGTTACGGCGTCCTCTATCGTCTGCGCTCGCTGTAACCGAAGGGATCAGGATGTCGCCTGGGTCGAGCCCGGCTCGGCATTTTTCTGATAGTCGGACAACTCCGCGCTTCGGGACATCTCGGTCAGGAGGTCCGCGGCCCAGCGGTAGACGTTCTTTTCGGCCACCTGGGCTCGGAGGCGCTGCATTCTCCGCCTTTGCTCCTCGGGCGGCATTTCGAGCGCCGTCCGGATCGCCTCCGCGAACTGCGACCGGTCGTAGGGATTGATGAGAAGGGCGTCCGCGAACTCGCGGGCCGCCCCCGCGAACTCCGAAAGAATGAGGGCGCCGCCTCCCTCCTCGCGGCTGGAGACGTACTCTTTCGCCACCAGGTTCATGCCGTCCGCGAGCGAGCTGACGATGCAGGCGTCCGCCATGCGGAGAAAGGTGTAGACGGTCGCGGGGTCGTGGTGCGCCTTGAGCAACAGGACGGGCTTCCACGTTTCCGTGCCCCATTTCCAGTTCACCTCGTCCGTCTTTCTCTCGATCTCCGTCACCAGGTCCCTGTATTTCGGGATGTGCACCCGGGAAGGCGCCCCCAATTGCACGAAGACCACTTTGCCCGCGAATTGCGGGTTCCGCTCGAAAAAGAGGCTGATCGCCTCCAACCGCTCGGGGATGCCCTTGGTATAGTCCAGCCGGTCCACGCTCGCGACGACGATCGCGTCGCCCAATTCCCATTCATGGCGGATCTCCTTCGCCTTCGCGTCGAAGTCGCTCGGGAGGGCGTCGCCCCGCTCCGACCAGGGCTGGATGCTGATGGGGAAGGGCTTCACGAAGGTCGTGCCGTTCGGATGGAGGACGGCCGAACGGTCCCAGTCGACGCGGACGGGGAGGACCGCGTTCACCGTGTTGAGGAAATTGTGCACATATGACGGAAGATGGAACCCCACGAAATTGGCGCCCAACATGCCCTCGAGAATCTCGCTCTTCCAGGGACAGATCTGGAAGGCCTCCGGAGTCGGCCAGGGAATGTGCCAAAAGAGGCCGATGACGGCGTCGGGACGTTCCCGGCGGATCAGCCGGGGGAGACGGGTAAAATGGTAATCCTGCACGAGGACGAAGGGTCGCTCGGACCCGCACTCCGCGAGGACGGCGCCCGCGAATTTTTCGTTCACGGCCTCATAGGTCTTCCAATCGGCTTCGTCGAAGATCGGCCGGTGGTGCGTGAGGTGGCAGAGGGGCCAGAGGGCCTCATTCGAAAAACCGTAATAGTAGCGGTCTTCCTCCTCCTTCGTGAGCCAGACCCTTTTCAGGGTGTAGGAGGGCCGCTCCGGGGGGACCAGCACCTTGCCGTCCCGGTCGACGACCTCACGGTCCGCGTCCCCGGCCCCGTGAGCGATCCAAAGCCCCGCCGTCGACCGCAGGATGGGGTCCAGGGCGGTCACGAGGCCGCTGGCCGGGACCATCACACGCCGACGGCTGTGGTCGCGAACGTGCATGTACGGCTCGCGGTTGGAGACGACCATCAGCGTGCGGTTCCCGAAGTGCGTGAAGGCATGGGCCTTCAGTCGCGCGGAATTCCAAAGCTCGCTTACCTGAGAGGCCTGAGAGAGTTCCCGGGCCGTCTCCCGGACGGATTGCAGCTTGACGGCCATTTTCTGCACCTCGCGAGCGACCGGCGCCAGCAGGGGGTTCCGCGGCGGCTGCTGCGGTGGCGCCTCCTTGGAGGCCTTCATCCATTTCAGGACGTCCCCGACGGATTTTTGAAAGGAACGGCGGGACAGGGCGTAGGTCATGGCCGACATCAGGAGCGCGAAGAGGGCGAGCATGACGGCGGTCCATACGGCGGCGTCCCGGACCCGGGCCTGGATGAAGGCCGTGTCATGGACGACGGTCAGGGTGCCCTCCGTCTCGCCCGAAGCGTTCTTTAGGGGGACCGTGAGGCGATGAAGGGAGATCCCGTTGCGTACCTCTGTCTCCGTTATCTCTTCTCCCGCCGCCGCATCCGCCACGTCCGAGCAGCCAAGCAGATCGGCGAGGGCCGCGGAGCGCGCGACGACGTTTCCGTCAGGGCCGCACAGGAGGATGCCCAGCGTCCGCCCGTGGGCGGAGAGACGCTCCGCCACGTCCTCCTCGTCCGGCGTCGGCGGCTTCCGCAGGGCCTTCAGGGCCGGCGACGTGAGCGACTGGGCGATCACGCGCGCGCGCCGGTTGAGGTCGTCGAGGAGGGCCTTTTCGTCCCGGCGGATGCCCAGATAGGAGAAGAGAACGAAGCCGACCAGGGCGATCAGGCCGAGGACCGGGACGATGAACGACGCGAAGCGCTTCATGAGGGCCCCTTTTCTTCAATAAAACGGTCCAGGAGGTGCGCGGTATTGATGATCGCCATATGAGAATAGGTCTGGGGAAAATTGCCCAGGAGCTCTCCGGTTTCCGGATCCACGTCCTCGGAGAGCAGCCCCAGGTGGTTCCGCCGTTCGAGGATGTTTTCAAAAAGCCGTTCCGCGCCCGCGACGTCCCCGATGGAGGCCAGCGCCTTGGCCATCCAGAGAGACGCCACGATGAAGGCGTTCTTGGGTTTTCCAAAATCGTCCGCGCTCGTGTACCGGAAGGCGAAACCGTTTTTGACCAGGGATTTTTCGCAACTCCGGACGGTCGCGATCCAACGGGGGTCGTCCTTTTTGAGAAAGCCGTAGCGCTGCATGAGCAGGAGGCTCGCGTCGTAGTTCGGGGACTGGTAGAATTGCGTGAACGCGCCCATATCATCCCGCCAGCCCTTCGCCTCGATGTCCTTCCGGATCTGCTCCGCGATCGGCCCCCAATTTTCGCTCGCATAGCCCTTGCCGATTTTCCCGGCGATCTTGATCCCCCGGTCGACGGCGACCCAGGCGAGGACCTTGGAGAAGGTGAAGTGAGCCTTCTGGTGCCGAAACTCCCAAATGCCCGCGTCCTGGAGATGCCACTCCCGGGCGATCGTGTTGACGAGAAACTTGACGAGCGACCAGACGTCATCCGTCATCTTCTCGATCTCGTAGTAGAAATAATAAAGATACAGGGTGTTGAGCATTTCCCCGAAAATGTCGTTCTGCTGCGTGTGGCAGGCGTTGTTGCCGATCCGCACGGGCGAGGAGTTCTTGTAGCCCTTGAGATGGGAGAGGATCTTTTCCTCCAGGTCGCTTCTCCCGTCGATGCCGTAGACGATCTGCACCTTGGTCTGCTTGCTCTCAAAGATGCGGAGCAAGAAATGGATGAAGGCGCTCGCCTCCTCGAAGTGCCCGATGCTCTTGAGCGCCTCCAGGACCAGCGACGCGTCCCTCAGCCAGCAATAGCGGTAGTCCCAGTTCCGGCCTTCGTGGAGGATCTCGGGGAGAGAAGTCGTCGGGGCGGCGATGATCGCCCCCGTCTCCTCAAAGGTCATGAGCTTGAGGGCTAGGGCCGAACGCAGGACGGCATCGCCGTACCGCGCCGGAAGGCGGCAGCGGCTCGACCAGGTCTCCCAGTAGCCCTTGGTCTTGTCGAATTGCTCACGGACGCACGCCAGCGAGGGCGGGTCGATCTTTTCGTGATAAGCGAGAAGCAGATAGTGGTCCGCCTCCAGGGGGAGAAATTCGCCGGCGGCGATGCCGGCCAAGGGGAGGCTGGAGTAGAGGAACAGGCTCTCAAGCCCGCAGGACGCGGTGATGACGGCCGGCCGGCATTTGATCTCGGTCGCCCCCCGCGCGTAATTCAGCCGCGGTTGGAAGGTGACGCGGACCATCGGCCTGCCCCGCAGCGGCTTCAGGACGCGGTGGATCTCCACCGGATGGCGGTACTCGTTGCCATCTCGGTACCGCGGCATGTAGTCGAGAACGGCGAAGGCGTTTTCCCCGTCGTCGATTTCGGTCTCCAGGATGTTCGTCGAGGGCAGATAACTCTGACGGACCTGCGCCGGTTTCGGCAACGAGACCTGAAAGCCGCCTCCGTTGGCGTCCAAGATCCCGGCGAAACACGAGGGGCTGTCGAAGTTGGGAAGACAGCACCATTCGATGGAACCGCGGTCATCGACCAGCGCGGCGGTCTTGCAATTGCCGATGAGCCCGTATCGCATTTCATCTCCTAAAGGGGGTTGAGCTTCAGGATCCTCTCCTTGAGGGCGTCCCGCACGGCGCGGATCTTTTTCTTGATCTCTTCCGGTTCGCCCGGGTCCGCCACAGGGTCGGGAAAGGCCCAAAGGCGGCTTTCCGTCGTCTTCAGGGCGCTCGCTTGCGCGAACGCGGGCTCCGCCAGGACGATCACGAGATCGAATTCGAGATGCGCGACTTCGGGCAGGCGTTTGGACCGGTGCGAGGAAAGATCGACTCCGATCTCCTGCATCACCTCCCGGGTCAAGCGGTTCACCTCGCCGGGGTGCAATCCGGCGCTGTGGACGGAAAAATGACCGGGCAACAGCGCACGCGCCAGGCCCTCCGCCATCTGGCTGCGGCAGGCGTTGTATTCGCAGACGAAGAGAATTTTCATGAAATATCATTAGGGACGACTGTGAACGGGATTTCAAGCGAAAAAGCCTTTATTGCGGCGGCACCGTCCTTATATCGCGCTTGATCGGAATTTCAAAAGAGCTAAGGTTACTTGTGAAATTGGAACCACCTGTGCAAAGTATGAATCAATCACCAATGGGAAAACTTCGACGGAGTCTCAAAATTTCGGAGGGACAGTGGCTCTTGGTCTCATCCGTCTTCGTCGGAGCGGCCGCCGGTCTCGCCGCCTTCTTTTTCAGCTCGCTCATTCATTACTTTCATCACCTTTTTTTTGAAATCGCACTTTCGCCCTTCGGAGGGGCGGGTAAATACCTTGTCATCGTGGTCCCCGCTTTGGGTGGCCTTCTGATTGGTCCGATCGTAACGTTCGTCTCTCCGGAGGCGAAAGGTCACGGCGTTCCCGAGGTCATGTACGCCGTCGCCCGCCGTGACGGCCGGATACGGCCGATCGTCGCCGCCGCGAAATCGATCGCCTCCTCCATTTGCATCGGCTCGGGCGGTTCGGTCGGAAAGGAGGGCCCCATCGTCCAGATAGGCTCCGCCATGGGCTCCTCGATTGCCCAGCTCTTCCGCATGCCTTCGGAGTTGACCAAGATGCTGGTGGCCTGCGGCGCGGCGGGCGGCATCGCGGCGACCTTCGGGACGCCGATCGCGGGCGTCATGTTCGCGATGGAAGTGATTTTGAACGATTTCACCGCCCGCGCCTTTTCGATGGTGGTCATCTCTGCCGTCACGGCCACCGCGGTGGCGGGCGTCACTTTGGGGAGGGCGGCCTTCTTCCAGACGCCGGAATACGACTTGGTCAGCCCGTGGGAACTATTGTTTTATGCCGCTCTCGGGATCCTCGCGGCGGTTTGCGCGCGGATATTTGTCAAGATCCTCTACGCCTCGGAGGACTGGTTTGAGAAACTGCCGATTCCGGAATACTTGAAGCCGGCCCTCGGCGGACTCGCATTGGGCGTCATCGGATTCTTCCTGCCTCAGGTCTTTGGTACGGGCCATGAGATCACCGAGGCGGCCCTTTGGGGCCAATTGACGGTCGGTCTCTTGGTTGTGCTGTTCCTTTTCAAGATGGCCGCCTCTTCGTTGACTCTCGGCTCGGGCGGATCGGGAGGCGTCTTTTCCCCCTCTCTTTTCATCGGTGCGATGCTGGGAGGGGGCGTCGGCCACTTGATCCACAGCCAGTTTCCTCGAATTACCGCCGATTCGGGCGCCTATGCGATGGTCGGAATGGCGGCCTTCTTCGCCGGAGCCACACGCGCCCCCATCACCGCCATTGTCATACTCTTCGAAATGACCCACGACTACCGGATCATCCTGCCGGTCATGATCGCATCCGTTGCGAGCACGCTCGTTTCGGCCCGTTTGAGCCGCGATACGATCTATACCCTCAAGCTGAGGCGGCGCGGAATCGACATCGAGGTGGAGAGGGAGGCCGGGGTCCTGGCGAGCATGCGCGTCGCGGATGTCATGACGCGCGACGTGGAGACCGCTTCGGAATCATCCTCCCTCGATGATCTGATCAAACAAATGGGGTCATCGCGCCATTCCGGATTTCCAGTCGTGAACGGGAAAAACGAATTGATCGGGATGGTGACGGCTCAGCAGGTCTACGAGGCCCTTCCTCTGCGGCACGAATTGGGAAAGGTGATCGTCGTCAAGGAGGTGATGACGTCGCGTCCGCAAGTCGCCCATCCGGACGAGCGTCTCGACGAGATCGTCCGGAAACTCCATCTGAGCGAGACGGATCACCTGCCGGTCTTGGAGCGAGCGGAACGCGGATCCCCGGGTAAGCTTGTGGGGATTATCACGCACGCCGACGTGATGAAGGCCTATCGCAAGCTTCTGGAACAGGCGAGGGAGTCGCATCAGACCGCAGGTTTTACCGGCATGGGCCTTTAGATATTCCCCCGCCGCAAGGCCGGTGCTACGATGGCCCTGTGCCTCTCGCATTCACAAACAGTCCCAAGCCGACCTTGGGGATCGAGGTCGAAATCCAATTGATCGACCGCGTGACCAAGAACCTGTCCTCCGCCGCCGTGCCGCTCTTGGACGAGGCGTCGAAGGTGGAGGGCCTGACTCTCAAGGCGGAGCTCTCCCAGGCGATGGCCGAGATCAACACGGAGATCTGCGACGACATTGCGCAGGCGCGGGCGAGCCTCGCCCGGCAATTGGACCGGGTCCGGGCGCTTGCGGACAAGCGTGGCATCGACATCGCCGTGTCCGGGACCCATCCCTTTCAGGACTGGCGGGAGCGTCAAATCTTCCCGGACCCGCGGCACATCGACATTTTGGAAAAATACCAGTGGCTCGCCCGCCGCTGGACGACCTTCGGCCTGCACGTGCACGTCGGCGTCAGGGGCGGAGACCGGGCCATCCACATCCTGAACACTCTGATCTCCTACATCCCCCATCTCCTGGCCCTTTCGGCGAGTTCCCCTTACTGGGGCGGCACGGACACCGGCCTCATGTCCTGCCGGGCCGCCGTTTTGGAATCGTTTCCCACGGGGGGACTTCCCTATTACCTGACGGACTGGAAGGCTTTTGAGAAATATTTCGAGACCCTGATGTCGACGGGCGCCATCAAGTCGATCAAGGACATCTACTGGGACATCCGGCCGCATTTCGACTTCGGCACGGTCGAGGTGCGCGTTTGCGACGGGTTGCCCAATCTCAAGGACACCATGGCCTTGGCGGCCCTCATCCACTGTCTGGTGGTCTGGATCGACGATCAATACCAGAAAGGACGTTCACAAAAGGTGAACATGCAGAGGTACTGGCTGGCGCCCGAAAATAAATGGCAGGCCGTGCGCTACGGCTTTGAGGGAATCCTGATCAATCCCGAGTCCGGGGAAAGAAGCGTGATTCGCGAAGACATCGAGAGGCTTCTGGCGAACCTGGCTCCCGTGGCCGATTCGCTGAATTGCGCGCAAGAGCTGGCCGGCGTCCGGGACATTCTCAAAGCCGGCAACAGCACCATGCGCCAGCGCGAGATTTTCGCAAAGACGAAGTCCCTGGTCGCGGTCGTCGAGTGGCTCATCGAGGAACTGAAGGGCGGTTGAGAAGGAGGGATTCGCCCAAAAAAAAAGCCGCCCGGATGGGTCGGCTTTTCGTTGCGGAGAGGGAGGGATTCGAACCCTCGATACCGTTGCCGGTATACTACCTTTCCAGGGTAGCGCCTTCAACCACTCGGCCACCTCTCCTTACGCGTCGACCGGCGAAGCCGGATCGCCGCTATACTCAGGGGAGATACCGCTCTCCCCTGAAACCCCATCTGTTCTGCAAAGATCGAAGCGCTTACTCCGTCGTCCCAATCGGCAGAGCCGACTTGGGACTTGCTCGTTCGCTATTTGCCTCAAAATGTTCGCGAATGCCAATCACGATTTTTATCTTTCAAATCCGGAAAAAACTGATACCTTGAGCCCCACTTTTTGAGGAGGGGACATGAAAAAAATTCTGGTGGTCTTGGCGATGGCGGGTTTGGCGGCGGGGATTTCGGGCTGCAGCAAGTGTTCCCCGGAAAAGGTCAAGGAGATGGTCTCGGGCGGCGCCGCCGCGGTCGCCATCGACGTGATCGGGCAAACCCTGGCCCCCGCGATCTGCGGCAAGTACGAGACCTGCAACAAGGACAACCCCCAGTTCAACAAGGATCAATGCCTGCAGGAGATCTCCACGGGCATCGCTGAAAACCTCAAGACGTCCCCCGATCTCAAGGTCACCGGGGACGCGTTGGAGGCCTGCAAAAAGGCCATCACGGACGCCCCTTGCGAGGCATTGAACAGCGAAAGCCCTCCGACCGGCTGCGAGTTCCTCAAGTAATTGGTATTTTCGGATTTCCACGCCCTGTCCGGGATCATTGCCGGAGCCTTGTCCTTTCTGGCCTTTGTCCCTTACGTCCTCTCCACGCTGCGCGGCAGGAACCGCCCGAACCGGGCGACGTGGATCATCTGGTCCGCCGTCGGGGTGAGCCTCTTGGCGAGCTACGCAGCCGCGGGCGCGCGCGAGACGGTCTGGGTGGCGGCCGCGAACCTGCTCGCGTTCCTGGCGGTGCTCGCCCTGTCCTTCAAGTACGGGGAGGGCGGATGGACGTTCTTTGACGGCGCCTGTCTCCTCGGGGCGGCGTTCGGACTTGCGCTGTGGTGGTGGTTCGACTCGCCCCTGCCCACGCTCTTCTCGGGACTCTTCATCGATCTCGTCGGAGCCCTGCCGACGGTCAAAAAGGCGTGGAACGATCCCGCCAGCGAGGATCTTCTGGCCTGGATCCTTTTCTGCGCCGCCAACGCGGTCAACCTGCTGGCGATCCGCACGTGGAACGTCGCGGTTGCTTCCTACCCCCTCTATATGGTCTTTATAACGCTTGTCCTGGTGGCGATCCTCTTGCTCCGCCGGGATTCCCGGTCCGAAGGGGGGCAGGTCATTGTATGAGATTTAAGATGTCGTCTTCGATCCTCTTGACGTCCTGCCTGGCCACGGGCACCTGGCTCTCGATGTGGTTCCCCGACCCCTGCGCCCGGCGCGCGTCGGGACTTCCCGCAAACGCCATCGTGCTTTGCGCCCCCGACGAGTGCGCGGAGGCGCGCGATCGCATCGCCGTCATCTGCCGGGACAGCGGCTACCCGGCCGGCCAAAGGATCCCCGTCTTACCCTTGGCCGGCGTGTCGTGCCTCTGCCCGTGTCCCGGCGCCCCGCCGCAGGAATGAAGCGGGGAGGGGGCTTCAGGAGCAGTTGCCTTCGGCCAGACTGATGTTTTGGAATTCCGTGTCGATGCAGCAGCCGGCCTCGCAGAAGTACCCGCCGTCGGTGATGTTGGCGCAAACCTCATCGGGCGTGATGACGTAATCGTCCTCGTTGAAGGTTTCGCACCCGGATTCCCACGGGCCGAACCCGTACCCGTCGCAGCCGTCCGTGACCCGTTTGTCGAAGGAGCACGCAAAGGCGCCGCTGCCCCCTCCGCCGCTCCCGTCGCCCCCGCATCCCGCGGGTCCCGCGGAATACAGGGCCATCAGCGTCAGGAAGCCCGCCGTCAGGCCGCCCAGGACCGCCGCCCTCTTGCTTGGTTGCATAGGTTCCTCCTTGTTTTGCCGGATGCCCCGCGCATTGCATAGGCGGAAAGGAAATGCAATGAGCGAAACGCGGCCATCCGGTCCGCTGCCGGAGGGATCTTAATTTCGTCTGACCGTCAAGACGTGGACGTCGTTGGAACGCTCGGAGAAGTAACTGCGGAAAAGGCGCGACCGCAGCGGCGGAAGGAAGTACTCAAAGGTATCCCGGAAGCATTCGGCCACAAGATTCACGAGCACCGTGTAATCGTCGTCTGCCGAGAATTCGTACAGGACGCTCGCCTGCATCACGCCGATCCCTCCGCGCACGAGGTTTCTCGCAAAGGTCTCGAACAAGGTTTCGAAATCCATCCCGGGGTGGATGGCGAGGATCAAGTGCGCGCCGGCGCCATTGAGGTGCTTGTAGTTTCCGCCGGGTCCCATCTCCAAGCGTGCCCGGTTCGGACCCAGCGGCAGCCCGGCGTAGTAGCGGCGGACGTCCGGCCGGTCGTATAGGTCATACGCCGTCATTTCCGCCGGCGAACCCGCCTGTGCCGCCAGTTTGGCGAGGAATCTCAGGGCGTAGAGGGGGTCGGTCATCGAGGGGCCCGGCCCAAAGAGCAACATCCGGGGTTCCGTCTCGGGGGGAATGATGTCTCCCAAATGCGCGACGATGGCGTCCTCCAGGCCCGTGAGTTCCTCCGTCAGCGGGACACGGTTGATGTTCGGCGGTTCGTTGAAACTGAGATTCAACGTCCCGCCCTCCAACCTCTCCGTGGGAGACAGGAGGCCGGAGGTGATCAGTTCCAGGATCCGGGCTTGTTGGCCCTGAAAGGGGAGGGTGGAATCCATGAGGGCCGGGAATCGAAGCGATGTGGACATAGCCCTCCCTATCGGCAGCGGGCCGCATTGGTTGCGGGGGGAATGTTACTTTTGGGCCGACGCGTAGGCAATTATCGAATCTCGTATTCGAGGGTCACGGTCCTGCCGCCACGTACCACATCCAGCGAAAAGGTTTTGGATTCCTTGAGGCTGTTGAAGAGCTCAAAGCCGCGCTTGATGTCCAGTTCCTCGCCGTTCACCCTATTGAGCACGTCGCCGCGCCGCACCCCGAGCTTGCTGATCAGGCCGCCCGGCCTGATGGCGAGGACGCGAAAGCCTTCGATGCGTCCATTGACAAAGTTCGGAACGATCCGGACTTCCTTTTGCAGCCCGTCGAGATTGGACAGGGCATCGTCGACCTCTTTTTGGCTGACGTAAATCAGCCCCGCCGACGAGCCCGACTTGTCCTCGCCCGCCGCTCCCTTGGACTCCTTTGCGAGTGAAATATTCCCGAACACCTCGTCAGAGGGCGCAAAAATATTGCCCTTGGCCGCGGAGTTTTCCAATTCCGCGAACTCCAGACGCCCTCCGTTAATGAATTCGATCCGCTTTCTGCCTACTTTCACGAGCTTGACGTTGGGAGCAAAGCTCTCTTCGTCGCCGACGAAATAGACCGTGCCCTTTCGAACTTTTCCTGTGGCGACGATCGCCGACGAACGGCGTCCCCGCCCGTCGCGGACCTTCATCGTGCTGGTAACGCGGACATCGAGGGAGGTCTTGACCGCCTCGCCCAAATCGCCCAGTTGACGGGGATTCACTTCGGTCGCGGTGGTCTCCGGCGTCTTCACATCTTTGGAATTGAAGACATTTCGTTCGGCGATGATCAGGTAATCGTCATTCTCGCGAACCTCGGTGTTTGGGACCGTTCGCGCGGGTTCGGAGACCGCAGACCCCGTTGTCGAAGCCATGGGGGTCGCCGCTAACCATCCGGCCATGTAATGGGTAACGCCCCGCGCCGTGAAATACGCGCAAGCGACGAGAGTGGCGAGGTGCAGCACCCAATCGAATCGCCGCAGGGAATACATGATAATTATTATACATCGCCTGGAAGCCCTTGATAACCCCCTATCTCGGGCAGAGGTCGCGATTCCTGGCGCGGTGCCGGGCGTGCCCTCAATGCCGTCGTTTTGAGGAGATTAGATGTGCCTTTGCCCCTGCTTGGGAAGCCCCGCGACCAGCCCCTGGAAGCAAAGCGGACCGCGCGTGATCAGCCCTGCCTCAGCGGGCGATCCTTCCCGTGACGGCATCCGTCGTGCTCACGCTGGCGTCCTGATTGGTGAAGGTCTGTCCCGTCACGTCCAGGGTGGGCCCCTCGAATCGGATTCCAAAGTGAACGCTGCCGGAGGCGTCGGTGACCGCGTTCAACGAATCCTCGCCCGTGCTCGAAAAAGGCACGAGCCAGACGATCGTTCCGTCGGCCGGGTCGAGGCTCGCGAGAAAGGCATCATAGGTCGTTTTTGTCGCATCGGCGTTGGTGAGTGTCCGGCCGTCGGCCGAAAGGCTGGTGCTCGCGAAAGAGCCCACGACGAAGATCCCCGCCGAGGCGGAGGGATTTTCCGATCCCGCCGCGAACGCAAGCCTGAGGGAGTCCTCGTCGTCCCCGGCAAAACTCGCGACCCAGTCCACGGCCCCGTCGGGGAGGATCTTCGCGGCGAAGGCATCGCCCGTCATCGCGCTCACGTCCGTGTTCGTGAGCGTCCGTCCTCCCACGTCCAGGGTCGCGCCGAAGAACGTCGCGGCCAGATACACGTTGCCGACCGCGTCGACCGCCAAGGGGATCGGGCCCATGAAGCCCCCTCCGAACCCGGGCCCCGTCAGGCCGGTGATCCAACGAGTCGAGCCGTCCGCCGGATCCAGGCGCGCGACGAAATTGTCGTTGGAGGTCCCGCCGCCGTCGGCGTTGGGAAGGGTCTTGCTCCCGGAGGTCAGCGTGGCGCCGTCAAAGACGCCGCTGAGAAAAAGATCCCCTGCGGAATCCGTCTGGAGCGTGATCATATCAAAATCGTCGCTGCTCACCCCGCTCAACCAGGAGACCGTGCCGTCCCCGGGATTGATCCTGGCCACGAAGTCGTCCGCCGTTGTCTCGCTGGGATCCGCATTGGTCAGCGTCTTGCCTCCGGCCGAGAGCGTATTTCCTAAAAAAGAACCATAGGCGTAGGGGTTCCCCGAGGGATCGACGATCAGGTTGACCGAATCGAACTTGGCGCTGGCGAACGGCGTGATCCAATCGAGGTCTCCCGTCGCGGGATCCAGGCGCGCGATAAACGAATCGGTCGTCGTCCCGCTCGGGTCGGCATTGGTCGCGACATCGGTCCCGTTGAACGCCAGTTTCACCCCTTGAAAATACCCCCAAACGAAGAGATTCCCCGAGGCGTCGACCAGGGGAAAGACTCCGTCGTCGGCATCGCTGCCGAATTGACTGACCCAGGCGACCGTACCGGACGAGGGGTCGAGCCTCGCAAGGAACCTGTCGGGCGTGGTGCCGACGGTGTCCGTATTGTTGAGGGTCTTGGACCCGACGGTGATGGAGCTGCCGTTGAAGTTGCCCCCTATGTACAGTTGCCCACCGGGACCGAAGGTGGGGAAGACCTGATCATGATTCGCGCTTTGAAAACTGTCGAACCAAAGAACGGACCCGTCCGAATCGAAACGTCCCGCAAAGGCGTCGATGGTCGCGCCCGTCGCATCGGCGTTGGTCACCGTCCGGTCGGGAGCGATCATGGTCGTCCCGTAGAAATCGCCCGAGAAGAAGATGTTCCCGGCCGGGTCGAAACTGAAGGTCGCCCCGTTGTCGCTGAAGGCCCCGTTGCCCTGGAAGGGCAGCAGCCAGGCCGCGCTGCCATCATCGTTCAGGCGGGCCGCCGACGCGCGCCAACTGGCCGGAGAGACGGCCGTGTTCGCGATGGATTTTCCGCCGGCCGTGACCGAGGTGCTGCCGGACCGGATGGTCAAGTACAGGCGCCCTTGCGGATCAGGCGACAATTCGACGAATTCGTCGTTGTCGCCCGTAATGAAGGTCAGGCCCGAAACCGTGCCGCGGTCTACGCAGCCGGAGGTGTCGAGGCTCCCGCAATCCCCGGCGCAGGTCAGCGTGCCGTCCGGAGAGAATCCCCGGGTCTCGCAGGTCTCGCCGTTCAAGGCCGATCCGTCGCAGACTTCCGAGCCGCCGATGACGCCGTCCCCGCAGGTCGCGCCCCCGCAACCGGACGGACCGCCCCAACTCAACGCCCAGAAGATCGCCAAGACGGCAACGAAGCAAGAAAATGATTTTTTCATAGGTGACCAAGGTTGAACGCGCCCCTTTCCGATGTCAAGCCCCATCGGTCCGGCGTATCCAGTTGAGACTCGACCCGTGATTCATGCTATCTTGAGGCCCCGCAATCGCTTTAGGGAGGTATTCGATGCCGGCGACGCTGGGTCATGCGGCCAAAATCACGGTCAAGACCCTGCCCTTTATCCTGCTTCGGATGGGTCTGTATCTGGCCTTCGGATTTCTCTTTTGCCTTTATTGGGCCGCCGTCTTTTTTCTCGGACAAGGCGCCGCGGCCCTCCATGACTATGCGCGGGTCGCCGTTTGGATCGTCGCCCTGATCCTGCCCTTTCCGCTCATCCGATTATTCCGGGAATATTTTCTGTACGTCCTCAAGATCGCTCATGTCGCCGTCATCGTTCAATTGGCGCTGCGCGGTTCGTTGCCGGAAGGGAAGAACCAGGTGGAGTGGGGCAAGGAAAAGGTCATGGCCCGCTTCAAGGAGACCAGCGTTCTCTTCGTGGTCGATCGCCTGGTGATGGGAGTGATTCGAGCCGTTAATCGGTTGATGGAGGGGATGGCCAACCTCTTTGGAGGAGTTCCGGGGCTGCAAAGTGTCATTGGATTGGCGAAGGTGATCCTCCGCTTCAGCCTCACCTATGTCGACGAGGCGGTGATGGCCCGCAATTTCATGAAGGAGGAGGAGACGGTGTGGCAATCGGCCCAAACGGGATTGGTCCTCTACGCCCAGAGTTGGAAGGAGATCTTGAAGACGGCCATTTTCATCGGCATCGCCGCGATCCTCAGCTACGGCCTCCTGTCGATTCTTTATTTGATCCCCTTTCTCGGGCTGGCGGCGCTTTACCCCAAGTTCAAGATCCTCTTAATCGCGTTCGCCTTGATCTTCGCGGCCGTCACGAAACTCGCCTTGTTCGACCCCTGGGCCCTGACGTCGATGATCCTGGTCTATCTGGAGACCACGAAGGACATGGTGCCCGACCGGGGTTGGGAGGAGAAGATCGCAATGGCCTCCAAGAAGTTCAGGCAGATTCAGGAAAAGGCCGTGACGGCCGGCCCCTGAGACTCTTTTTTAGGCTCAGACTAACTCTCACTTGTCAGGAGGGTTTCCATGGCGCGCTCTTTTCTCAAAGGCCTCTCTTTCGCGACTCTCTTCCTTGTCGGCGGCCCTTCGGGCGCTCTGGCCCAGGCGCCGAACGCCCCGGTTGCTATGGCCCCTCCGCCCGCCGAACGCACCGATCTCCTGGATATGGCCAACGGCGCCGTCGTCCTCTCCAAATCGAGCGAATACGGAGGGGCCAAATGGAGCGCCCTGGCCCTCGTGGATGGGGCCCCCGACGTCGGATGGTGCAGCGCGGACAAGGCCCCTTTTCCCCATGAGGTCCTGATCGAGCTGGCGCGTCGGGCCTCCGTCGAATCCATCGTCTTCGATCAAACCCAGGCCCAGGATTCCGGCTACGCCGGCATCTCCTCCAAGGATGTGGAGGTTTGGGCCTCGAACGCCTCCCCGGCCGATGGATTCGCCAAGGCCCTCCAAATCCAGCTCCCCCAGGGAGGGAAACAGGAATTCCGGCTCCCGGCCCCGGTCACGGCCCGGTGGCTCAAGTTCGTCATCCGTTCCAATTGGGGGAACGCCAATTACACGGAGCTGATGGAGTTGGAGGCCTACGGGCAGCCGGTCCCCGGTCCGGCCGCGCAGGCGCCGCTGACGGGGACGTACAATACCAATTACGGCCCCATCACCCTGAACCAGGCGGGGTCGACCGTAACGGGATGCTATTACGACGGAGACGGGAGCTTGAACGGGACGACCGACGGGCGCGTCGTCCAAGTCGAATGGCGCCAAAACGGAGGGAAGAAGTTCGGGACGGCCCTGATGGTGCTCTCCGCCCGGGGCGATTTCTTGAACGGGTTTTGGTATGAACACGGCAGCCTTGCGGGGAGCTGGTTCGGCGATCGTCCCAAGGACGGCGGAAAGTCCCAATGCAGGACGGCCTCCGCCGCCCCCGGAGCCGCCGCCCAGGAACCGAGCGCAATCGCGACGAACATCGCCCAGACGGGCAGGGCCATCATTTACGGCGTCCTCTTCGACACCGCCTCCGACAGGATCCGGGCGGAGTCCGATCCGACGCTCAACGAAGTGCTCGGCCTCATGCAGGCGCAACCCGCCCTCAATCTGGAGATCAGCGGCCACACGGATTCGGTGGGGAACGACGCCTACAATCAGGATCTGTCGAAGCGCCGGGCGCAGTCGGTCGTGGCCTGGCTCACCGCCAAGGGCGTCGCGGCCGGACGTCTGACGGCGGCGGGTTACGGCAAGACGCAGCCGGTCGCCGACAACGCCACGCCCCAGGGTCGCGCCCTCAACCGGCGGGTCGAGCTGGCGAAGAAATAGAGAAGACCGCGCGCCCGGGACGCGCCCAACCCCTTGAAAAAATAAGGCAGGAAGTTTAGAAGGGAGAACTTATGAAACCAATCTTCAAAGTCCTGCGGGCCGCGATGTTCATGACGGCGTTTGCGATGGCCTTGGCCCCCATGGTTCGCGCCGACGAAAAGGCCCCGGCGCCGCCTCCGGACAACAGCTCCGCGGAGCTGAATCGCATCAAGGCCCTGGAAGGCCGCTGGTCCTCGACGACCTCCATGTTCGGCAAGCCCGACGAGAAGGTCTACACCGAGTACGAGGTGACCGCCGGCGGCAGCGCCGTCCTCGAGCGCATCTTTCCCGGGACGCCTCAGGAGATGATCTCCGTATATTACGACGACGATCAGGGCCGCCTGGCGATGACCCATTACTGCATGATGCGCAACCGGCCGACGCTCAAGCTCGTCAAGAGCGAGGGCGACACCCTCACGATGGACGTGGCGAAGGTCGAGGGGTTGAAATCCAAGGACGACCCGAGCATGGGCGGGATCACGCTTCATTTCACGGACAAGGACCATTTCGAATCCACCTGCCAGGGCCGGGGCAAGGACGCGGAGAAACAACCGCCGACGACGATGGTTTTCACTCGGGTGCGTAAGAGATGATCGGGTAATCCCGCAACCTTATGGGGCAGGGATCGATGATGCGCCCGTGACGGCCATCACGCACACCTCCTTCGCCTCCTTCACCGCATTGACCTACAACGCCCGTCTCTGGGGCGGGACCGGCCTGGTCAACGGGGAGGCGACGCGCCTCTATTGCGAGGACCATCAGCGGGTCGATCGGATCGCCGATCGCCTTATCACGACGGGGCCCGACCTGATCGGCCTTCAGGAGGTCTTTTGCCCCGAGATGCAAGACCGCCTCATCGAACGCCTGCGGGATGACTATCCCTACCACGTCCGGAGCTCTACCTTTGACGGAGTCGAGCAGTCGATTCGGACCGTTCGGCGTCTCTGGCCGCGATTCGGGGATTTGTACGCCCGGAATATCCAAAAGGTGGTCGACGGCTTTACGCTCTCCCATTATTCGCGGGATGGCCTGCCGACCCGGCTCCTCAAAAGGTTCATCAGCGAGGACGCGGTCCTTCGCTTTCTTCATGAGGCCGCCGAGCAACAGTTTCTCTGGGGGGCGGGACTCCTTTTTTTCAGCAAGTCTCCGGTCTTGGAGCATTCGTTCGTCCCTCATCCGGAACGCGCCGACCTGGAGCGGTTTGCCGACAAGGGGACTTTGAAGGTGACCGTCCAGCCGCCCCAAACCGATCCCATCACGGTCCTTCTCACCCATCTTCAGGAGGGGGAGACGCCCCATGCCCGGTCGGCCAGGAGGCTGCAGCTCGGCCGGATTCAGGGTCTCATGAGGGAAGCGGGGAAGGCGGTCGTCCTGGGGGACATGAACGTCCCCGAGGGATGGCCGGATTCCTACCGGGAAATGGCGGCGGGGATGTTGCAGGCGGGGGGCTTCGACTGCTTCCGCACCGTTTATCCCGATCGCCGGGAGAACCCCGGCTACACGTATCGGGTCGGAAACCCGTTCGAACGGACGCTCCTCGGGGAGTCGCACCCGTTCGTGGGGGAGGACCTGCGTCTCGACTATATCTTCGCCCGTGGCCTTCGGGTCTTGGGGAGCGGCGTCCTGGAAGATGATTTCAGCGGCCTCTCCGACCATAGCCCGGTCTTGGTTCGATTCGGGTCATCACTCATCGTCTCCGGCCCATCGTCGACCGACCGCGCCGCGCCTACTGGTCGAGCGGCCGTTTGAAGAGGAATCGGGTCACGCCATAGGGCCACGCGTCTTTGGCCCGATAGATCTGCTCATCGTAGCCGACGTCCATCTTGAGCGTCCCGAGCCGGTACTGAGAGGGGCGATGGCGGTGCGCGTGAACGAAAGTCCCGCTCTTGTAATCATAGACGAGCGTTCTCTCCGCCTCCACGGTGTCCTCCCGAGTCTCACGCGCCTCCATCGCCGTCGCCGCGAAAAAAAGGCCCAGGAGACCCAAGACCAAAGCGCACAGGACGAAAATCCGGCCGTTCATGGGAATCACCTCGAAGGTGATTTTACGCCTTTGAAATGAATAGTGTTCGACAAAAATGAGGAGGTCCTACAATAGAGGGGACTATGCCGGTACTCCCTGACGACGAGCGTTTCATGCGAATAGCCCTGGAGGAGGCCCGCATCGGGCTTCGCGAGGGAGGGATCCCCATCGGAAGCGTCTTGGTCATCGATGGACAGGTGAGGGGACGCGGGCGCAACCGGCGCGTGCAGAGCCATAATCCCATCCTGCACGGAGAAACGGACTGTCTCCAGAATGCGGGCCGTCTGAAGGCCGCGGATTACCGGCGCGCGACGCTCTACACGACGCTGTCGCCCTGCGACATGTGCGCGGGCGCGATCCTGCTCTACAAGATTCCGCGCGTGGTGATGGCGGAAAACCGAAGTTTCACCGGGGCCGAGGAGACGCTGACCCGTCGCGGCGTCGAGCTCGTGAATCTGGGGAGCGAGGAGGCCGTCCGCATGATGCAGGACTTCATCCGCGCGCAGCCCCAACTTTGGAACGAGGATATCGGGCTGTGATCGAAAAGAGATCCCCTCGAACCGAGAACTGTGCCTATGAGCGGATCATGGTCAGCAGCATCTTAAACCGGGTGACGGCCTTCACGGCGTGCGGGACATTGGCCGGCAATAGGATGGCTTCCCCGGATCTCATCTTGTTCCAGGAACCGCCGACCATGATGTTCGCCTCGCCATCCACAAGGGTCACGAGGGCGTCGAAAGGGGCCGTGTGTTCGCTGAGCTCCTGCCCTTGGTCAAAGGCGAAAGCGGTGACGTTCCCGGCCTTTTTTTGAATGATGCGGGTACTGACGATGGAGCCCGCTTGATATTCGGCCAAGCGATCCACAGGCTGCGAGTGGCCTCGAAGGGATTCGAGTGTCTGTTTTTCGGTTTCTTGTGACATGCTCTCCTCGGGTGGAGACCAAAGTCGTAGGTCCCTAGCCCAAAGTCAAGACGGCATTCTGAGACTCGACACCGTTTATGGTTGAAATCCTTAAGCTTTTTGCCCCCTGGACAACTCCAAGATCGGACTTATTTTAATGTTATGGTGGTTTACGAACTTGTCTGCGGTCACGGGCATCAGTTCGAGGGGTGGTTTCCCGCGCCCGAGGCCTTTGACGCCCAGAAGGTCCGGGGCCTGGTGACCTGTCAGTTTTGCGGGGATGAACACGTCTCCAAGGTGAACGCGGGCGGCCCGGCCGAAACGCCGGAGTGTCTGCCGCGGGTGATTCCCGCCCCGGAAGCGGACGGCCAGGCCCTGCCCACGGAGATTTTGGCGACCGGTGAGATCGACGGCATTACCGTCCTCAAGGCCCTGAGACATTACGTCAAGACGCATTTCGAAAACGTGGGCAAGGACTTCGCCTCCCTGGCCCGCAAGATGCGGGATGGCGAGATCCCTCAAAAGAATATTTACGGCGAGGCCACTCCCGAGGAAATCGAAGAGCTCGCAGACGAAGAGATTCCGCACATCGTTCTGCGCGACCTCCCGCCGGAGTTTAAGAATTAGATCCGCGACGCCCGATTGACCAAAATCCCTGTCACCTCCTGAATACGGAATCTCCTTCCCGGCACGCTCCCGCCTTGATATCTCCCGAAGAGGAACTAAACTGAAGCCCGAGTGGAGGACCATCATGAAAAAAGCCATCCTCTTCGCCATCCCTCTTTTGCTCTCGGGCCTCGGCTGCGGGAACAAGACGCAGACCGGAACGCTGGTCGACGCGCCCGTCCAGGGCGTTTCTTATGAAACAGAAACCGAGGCGGGCGTCACCGGAGCGGACGGGGCCTTCCTCTTCCAGCCGGAGGAGACCGTCCGGTTCTTTCTGGGCGACATCGACCTGGGAGAAACCGCGGGCCAGGCCGTCGTCAGTCCGTTCAACCTGGTCCCGGGCGCCGCGCCCGTAACGGACGCACGCGAGCTCCGGGCGATCGTGAATGCCATCGGCGACCGGATCCCCCATCCCTTTATCGAAGCCGCCAACCGGGCCTTGTTCCTCCAAAACATCGACCAGGATCAGGACCCGTCGAACGGCATCGCCGTGCCCGAGGGGTTGTCGGACCTGGCGTCCGGACTCGAGATCCCGTTCGACGAAGACGTTTTTACTTTTCCGCGTAACGCGGCCTTCCGAGGGTTGATCCGGGATGGCTCCGACGCCGGGCTGTTCACGGCGGGCCCGTTTGAACGGAGCTACCCCGAGGCCCTCGATCACCTGTACACCGCCCTGGGCCTCACGCCCGAGATCTTCCGCGTCTCGGCCTCGCGCTTCGACGCCGACGCTAATGGAGTCTTCGATCAAACTTCACAAACCTTCTACAATGCCGCGGGGCTTAGGGAGCGAACGGAGTCCGATACGGACGGCGACGGGACGATCGACCGCGTGACCCTGTACACTTATGACGGGCGAAACCGGCTGATCCACGGCGACACCGACTCCGACGGCGACGGCGTGACCGACCAGACCTTCGACAATACCTATGACGGGTTTGGAAGGCTCATCCTCGAGGAGGCCGATACGGACGGCGACACCGTAAACGATTTCATCGAGTCGCATGAGTTCGACGCTTTGGGGAACAGGGTCCGAGACGTCCGAGACGAGGACGGGGACGGTGCGATCGATCGGGTGGAGGAATATACGTTCGACGCGAACAACGACCCGATCCGCCGCACGGTGGACGTGGACGGGGACGGCGTCATCGACGGATCGTTCGATTCGTTTTTCGACGCCCATCACAACGACATCCGGGACGAAAGCGACACCAACAACGATGGCACGGTGGATATCATCAGCGTCACCACGTTCGATGAAAACAACAACCGCATCCGCTCGGAAACCGATTTGGGCGCGGACAGCGTTCCCAATTTCATTTCCCTGTCCTTCTTCGACGCCGAGGGTCGGCGGATCCGGGGGGAATTCGACTCGGACGCGGACGGCACCGCGAATCGCGTCACGACCTACCATTATGACGAGCTGGGGAACGAAACCGGCTGGGAAGAGGACAAGGACAACGACGGCACGATCGATCAGACGTCTTCGACGGAATTCGACGCCTCCGGTTACCCGGTCCGGACGTTTTCCGACACCGACGCGGACGGGACGCCCGACTCCATTTTCGAGCGCGACTACGAACCGGGCAATTGGCAGGCGGTTTTCGAGGAAGTCTTCGACTAGTAGACATCTTTCCTCAAATCGTGCAGCCTTCGGGTCATGCCCGCACGAGACCCGGCCCCCGACGCAGGCCAGGAACGCATCTTCAGCAAGGCCCCCTTCATTCGCGAGCTGGGGATCAGACTCAAAGGCCTCGGGAGCGGTTGGTGCGAGTCGTCTTTGGAGATTCAGCCGCGGCACCTGCAACAGGACGACGTGATCCACGCCGGCGTGATGGCGACCATGGCCGACCACACGGCCGGCGGCGCGGCCGCGACGTTGGTCAAAGGGGGGGAAATCGTCCTGACGATCGAATTCAAGATCAACATCCTCCGTCCCGCCCGCGGCCGATCGCTGCGCTGCAAGGCCGTCGTCCTCCGCCCGGGCAGCCGGGTGACGGTGGCCGAATCCGAGGTTTTTTCCCAAGAAGGAGAGAAGGAGGTCCTCGTCGCGAAAGCGATGGTGACCTTGGCCGTCGTGGTGACTTGAGGGGTCCCTGTCCCGTGATGAGGATCGAAATCACCGTCAAACCCGGCTCGCGGAGGCCCGGGGTGGAAAAACTCCCCGACGGGACCTACCGCGTGGCGGTCAACGCCCCGCCGCGGGAAGGGCGCGCCAATGAGGCGGTGATCGAAGCCCTGGCCGGTTACTTCGACGTGCCGAAATCCTCCATCCGGATCCGGATGGGATCGTCCGGTCGAAAAAAGGTCGTTGAAATCGACGAGCGGGAATGAGGCCGCTTATTTCAGGTGCTTGCTGACCAGCTTCGTCATCTCAAACATGCTGACTTGTTTCTTGCCGCCGAAGACGGGCTTGAGGCACTCGTCGGCGTTGATCATCCGGCGGTTCTTCTTGTCTTGGAGGCCCTTCTTCTTGATGTAGGCCCACAGCTTTTTGACCACCTGGGTTCTCGGGAGCGCCTTGTCCCCGACGACTTCGGCCAGCGCTGCGGACGGCTTGAGGGGCTTCATGAAGGCTGCGTTTGCTTTAGGTGCCATGTTGGTTTCTCCTTGGATTGACGGACTATCCCATTCCGGCTGCGGCTGTCTACTTCGTTTCACCAGGAGGTCGGCCGGTAGTCCTTGAGAAAATTTCCCCACGAGTGTTCGCCGGTGAGAAGGCCCGAGAAGAACGGGTCGCAGACGCGCGCGGCGCCGTCCACGATGTCGAGCGGCGGCTGGAAGTCGTGCTCCTCCTCCTTGCGGGCGGAGATCGCGGCTGGGTCCTCGTCGGTGACCCAGCCGGTGTCGACGGCGTTCATGTAGATGCCGCTCTGGGCGTAATCGCGCGCGGAGGTCAGCGTCATCATGTTGAGCGCGGCCTTGGCCATGTTGGTGTGGGGGTGCTTGTCCGTCTTCGTATGGCGGTTGAACTTGCCCTCCATCGCCGAGACGTTGACGATGTGCTTCTGGTTCGTCCGGTCCCGCAACATCAGGGGCTTGAGCTTCGCGCACAGGATGAACGGGGCCACCGCGTTGACCAGATGGACCTCCAGCATCTCCGCCGTCGGAACCTCGGCCAAGGTCATCCGCCAGCTGTTCCGGTGGCGCAGGTCCACCTGCTGGAGATCCGCGTCGAGCCGGCCTTCGGGAAAGTGTTCCGCCGCGACGATGCCGTCGTCGCACGTGTAGGGAATCTGCGAAAGGGCCGCGGAGGCCGTGAGGCCCGGCGCCGGATCGATCTTGCCCGCGTGCCATTCGGAAAGCCACATCGTGCCGGGCGCCGCGCTCAGCGCGGCCTTGCATCGCTCGTGGTCCTCCAGCAACGGGCGCGCCCGTTCGGGCAAGTCCCGGTGGGGCAGGCCCTCCGTGGCCATCAGGTGGGCGTAGAATCCGGGGGGCCTCCGCACGGTCTGGGCGGCGTTGTTGATGAGGATGTCCAGGCGGTCCAGGGACCGGTCGAGGTGACGGGTAAAGATCTCCACGCTCGGCGAATGCCGCAAATCCAGTCCGTAGATCTGCAGGCGGTCCTTCCAGGCGTCAAAGTCCGTCTCGCGCGTGTACCGGACGGCCGCGTCCTGGGGGAAGCGGGTTGTGACGATCACACGGGCGCCGGCGCGGAGCATCATCAACGCGGCCTGGTAGCCGATCTTGAGGCGCGCCCCGGTGATCACCGCCACACGGCCGTCGAGCCGTGCGGTCTGGTTGCGCTTGGCGTAGTTGAAACGCGCGCATTGGGGGCACATCGAGTCGTAGAAAAAATGGATTTGGGAAAACTCCTCCTTGCAGACGTAGCAGTGGTCGGGCCGTTCCAGGACGCCGACAATGTCGTCCAGGTCTCCGGCGTCTCCTCCGATCCCGAGCAGCCGGTGCGGGGGAGGGACGAACACCGACTCCCTCCGGACCGTCCGGATCTCCGTCGCCGCGCGCATGGAGCGGTCTTGTTTCTTCTTGGATTGCTGTTGGAGGCGCCTTTGGGCCTTGTTGCGGCGCTTGATCTCGAGCTTGTCGGGATGGATCACGCGCCCCGCCGCCGTCTTGAAGCGGATTTGATCCTCTTCGGAGAGCTGGGAGAGGACCAGGGAGTCGGCGGCGACGTTTTCCATCACGTCCGTGAGGCGGCGGAGATCGTCGGGGGTGGGCTTTTTCACGCGGGGAATCCTAGCAAGAGACGCAGAAGGACCGCAAGTTGGTCGTCATCTCATCGGCCCCCAGGATCTCGTAGGCGATCTTGGCGCCGGCCTCATTTGGGGCTCCGGACAGCAATTTGTGAACGACGAAGACGCAGGGGAGGATCGCCATCGTTTGGCCGTTCTCCGGGGTGGAGAGAGCCTCGCTTTTTTGAGAACCGTCGCCGTAGAAAAATTCCACCATCACGGCGCCTCCGGATGTCCCGAAGAAACTCAGCGCGTTCCCGATCCGGACGAGGGGCTTCAGCGAGGCCCGACGCCAAGACTCGGGGAGTCCGGCGAAGAGGGCGAGGCCGCGGCGGACCGCCCCGAGCTCAAATCCCAGTTTGACGGTCACGGACCGGGCGCCGAAGAGTTCGGGAAAGAGGTCATACTCGGGGCTTTCAAAATTGTTTACGGACCGCCGGCCCCACGGAGAGGGGAGGGCGACGGTTTCGGGATCGCCGAAGCCGCGGATCGGCCCTTGGGGCGCCTGAACGTCCTTCCCCAAGATTCTAAGGACCGACCGGACGGCCGCTTCGCCCTTGGCGTTCTTGTTGCCGATGAAGAGCGTCACCCGGATGCGCGCCGGCGGTTCCGGCGACCGGTCCCTCAGCCGCCTTGCCAGGGCGCCCGAAATTCCGGGGAGGCTCGAGCAGCCGTAGGCGGCGACGAGGCCCGCGGCCCGGAAACGCGCGTCGAAGGACCGGACCTTGGCGGCATAGACGCGGTCGTCGGCGATGTCGGCGTAATGGCACCGCGACTCGAGGCAGGCCTCCAAGACCGCCGTGCCTTGGTCCGAAAAGGGCCCGGCGCAATGAACGACCGCGGCGTGCCCCTCAAAGGCACTGCGGCAGGCCGCCTTGTCACGGACGTCCAACGACACGCCCCGGGCGTCGGCGCCGTAGGCGGCGGCGCACTTGGCCGCCTTCGCTCCGTCGCGTCCCGCGATCGTCAATGGGATGCCGCCTCGGGCGAGTTCCCGGGCGATCTGCGAGCCGAAGACGCCGTAGCCCCCCGCGATGAAGATGCGGCGGCTCATGCCTTCTTCCCGGCGGGTGCGCCGCGGAACCGCCACCCGACAAGGCCAACCCAGGGAAGGAAGAGGGCCATGACCGCGCCCGCGCCGGCGATGATTCCGGGGCGGGATTCAAGGAGGGCGGCCAGGGAGAGGCCGAGCCCGGCCGTCCACATCGCGAATCCCCAGACGCCCACGCCCCCCTTCAGGAAGGACCTTCGCCAACTGAGGGCGCTGAAGACGAGGCCGAGCAGGCAGTACAGGCCGTTGGCGAGGACGACGCTGAAGAGGTTGTAGCGGGAGACGGCGTCCGCGAATTGCGCCAGGGTGCGCGCGGGGTCGGTGGCGAGCACGATATGATGCAGCTCGCCCGCCAGGTCGAGGGCGACGGCGGCATAGATCAGTCCGCCGAGACGGCTCTCCAACTCCCGCGCCCAGAGCGGGAATAAGGCCAGGAGGCTGAGCGACGAGAGGACCCAGGCCATCCAAACGGTCGACCAGAGGGGGATGTGGCCCAGGACCCATTGCTGACGGCCGCCGAGGCTGGGCTCGATCTCCGTCCCGCCGCGGGCCACGATGGCTCCGAGGCAGGCGATGACGTGCACGACAACGACGAGAGAGGTGAGAATCTTCGCCCGGTCCTTGTGGTTTCTGAGGAGATAGAGGAGAAACGGAAACCACCAGACGAGGTCGTTGCAGAGGATGAGGGGGAAGGTGCGCGGAGGCAGGCCGCCCGCCCAGACGGTCTTCACCCATCCCAGCGGCCCCAGAATCTTCCCGATGAGACCGATCCAGATGAGGACGTCGCCTTCTTCGGGCTTCCAGGCCGCGTAGGCGTATGCGAGGGCGTAGACGCCGACCACCATCCCCAGACAGGCCCAGAGCGACGGGTAGTTGATGGGTTCCAGGCGAAAGAGGGTGAAAAAGGATTGGGGGAAAAACCCCGCCCAGACCCCGAATGCGGCGTTGTATGCGGCCGCGAGGCCGAAGAGGAGGCGGTAAGGGCGCATGGTCGGCGTGCGGAGAATACTGCGCGGGGCGGTTTCCGGCAATCTCTGTCTTGCAGTGTGGCGGGGACCTGTCTACAAAAAGGGTTACACATGGCCCCGACGCTTCGCGACTATCAAAGGCTCAAACAGCAGCGCCTCGCGGCGCAAATTCCGCCGCGCGATCTCTGTTACCGCTGCTGGCGTCCGGGCGGGTTCTGCTACTGCGCGAAAATCCGTCCGATCGGTCTCGATCTGCGTTTCGCCATCCTCATTCATCCGCTCGAAGAGAAGCGTCCGATCGCCACCGGGCGCATGGCGCATCTGTGTTTGAAGGATTCGTTTCTGATCGAGGGGGACGACTACTCGGACAGCGCCGAAGTGAACGCCCTCCTGGCGGATCCGAAGAATGACCCCGCCGTCTTGTTTCCGTGCGAAGGATCCACGGACCTGAGCGCCTTGGAGCCCGAAGAGCGCCGCGCCCTGTTTCGCCCCGGCAAGCGTCCGCTCATTTTTGTGATCGACGGAACCTGGCACAGCGCGCGCCGGACGATGTTCCGCAGCCGGAATCTGAAAAATCTGCCGTGCATCCGTTTTACGCCGGCGGAGCCGTCGCGCATTCGCGTGCGTCATCAGCCCGACAGGCATTGCTACACGACCCTGGAGGCCATTCACCAGACGATCGACCTCCTGACGGAGATGCCGTCGCGTCCCCATGACAACCTCCTGGAGGTCATGGAGGACATGGTCGGCCGGCAGCTTGTGTTTTGCGCGGAAAGAAAGCCCCGCGATGAGGGGCTGCGCATTCGCAGGAGCCTCTTGCGATGAAGAAAGGGACGAAGCTCGCTTGGGCGCTGGTTCTCGCGATCGCGCTCATGGTTCCCGCGGCCGGGATTTGCGCCCAACGCCGGACGGTCCGGCGTCCCCCCGCGAAGCACCGCGTGGTCAAACACCGCTCCGTCAAGCGCCGCGGGCGGGCCGCCAGGGCGGCCCGATGGAAACCGATCGTGACGTTTGTGAATTTCGATGAGCCGGTTCGCGAATTCCCCTCCAAGGACAAGTCGCCCGTCTGGGATTTTTGGAAAAACGTGTTCCTGGCGCGGGACCGGTTGGAGGGGGGCGACGCCCCGGGGGCCCTGGATCTCCTCAGGGACCTTCCGGCCCCGCCCTCCGACATCATCAACAAGAACCAGAGCTTCTACCGGAGGCTCTATCGGAAGGCCCTCGAGACGGGGCTGGAGGCGGCCAAACGGGCCTCCGAACCCGATGAAGGCTGGCGTCGGAGGCTCTGGGCGTATTTTCCGGATCGCGAAAACGACGCCCCCGAGTCTCCGGAAGCGATGGACGGTCTCACCCGTTTGCATCTCCTTTATCAGAGAAACCTCTTCGACTCGATTCCGGGCATGATCTCGATCAGCGAGATTGCCGCGGCCGAGGTGCCGGACAAGGACAAGTGCCGGGCCTTTTTCGAGCTCGGATGGGCCCTCCAGAAGGACGGGGAAAGGGAAGACGCGGTGGAAAGTTACGGGCGGGTGGCGGAAGGGTCCTGCGAGGCGAGATTGGTCGCCCGTTCCCTCTTTTGGAAGGGGAGCCTCGAGTCGGACCTCAGGCGATATGAGGCGGCGGAGGCCACCTTCAGCCGGCTGACCACTCAATCGGCCGGCAACCGCTATGCCGACGACGCGTATTACCGTCTCTCCCAGATTTACGAGGCCCAGGACGAGCGGGACCGGGCGGAACGAGCCCTGAGAGACCTCTTGAAGCTCCCCGAGGGCGACATGAAGGAGAAATACCTCTGGGACGACGCCTTTTCCGCGATTCAAGGCGAGGATTACGAGAGGGCCGAGGAAAATTTGGAAAAAATCATCGCGACGCGGCCGCTCGGCACCGAGGCCCAGCCACAGGCCCTGTATTGGAAGGGCCGCATCGCGGAAATCCGTTCGAAGAAGAAACTGGGAGGGGCTTCGGCCGGCCTCTACCGCCAGGTGCTCAAGTCGTATCCGTTCTCGTTCTACGCCCTCCTGGCGGAGGCGCGTTTGGGCTCCTCGGAATCGGCGCCCTCCCTCGCCAAGGCCAGGGCTTCATTGCCGCCGGACCGCTCCTTGGCGGATGCCCTCCGCGTGGTCGATGATCTCAACCGGAGGATGGACCACGAGGCCGCGGCGGACGCCCTGGACTACCTCACCTACGTCCGCCGGGATGCCGCGGCGCAAAGTCCAGAAGCGATCGCCGAGCGTTGGGCGGAGTCGGGCGATTACAACCGGGCCCTCGAGTTGGCGGCGGAGACGCTCGACAAGTCGGTGTTCGACATCGACCTGGCCAGGGACACGACGTTGACGCGCGCCCTGTATCCCGTGGCCTACGAGCGGGACGCCAGGCGCGAGGCGGAGGGGAATCGTCTGCCCTTGGCGCTGGTTTTGGGGATCATGCGCGAGGAATCGCTCTTCATCCGAGGCGTGCGGTCGCACGCGGGAGCGGTGGGTGTGATGCAGCTCATGCCGGCGACCGCGCGCATCAAGGCGAAGGCCCTCGGGCTCCCTCCGTCCGCGGGCGATCTGAAGGACCCCCCCTACAATATCAAGCTCGGAACCTCATTTCTGCGCGACTTGATGGATCGTTTCGACGGGCAGACGGCGTTGGCGGTGATGGGTTACAACGCGGGACCGGGAAACGTGAACCGTTGGCTGGGCGCCCAGGGTTTTCTGCCGCTCGACGAATTCATCGAAGCGATCCCCTTGACCGAGACGCGCGGCTACGTGAAGCGCGTCCTCCGGTCGGCCTACATCTATGGCCATCTCCTGGGGCATTTCAAAAGGTCGAAGCTGGTTCCATCCCTCGATCCGCCGAATCCATCCTGAGCGGACGGTCAGTCGTCTTCCTCGTTTGTGGCGCGTCCCTCGCCCTGCGTGTTTCCGGCGGCCGCGCCCCGGATTTCCGTATGTCGGATGAGTCCGCCCCGATGTGCGGTTCGGGCCAGAAGGACGCTCGAGACCAGGGCCAGGACGACGACGAGGACCTGAACGCCCTTGAAGAGGGCGGGCTTGAACCGCGCGGCCGCCGCCATGACGAGCGAGAGCGCGGCCAATAGGATGATGGAGACATTCGTGGTTTCGGCCGCCTCTTCGTGGTCGTGGATCAAGGACTTGACGACGCCGGGAAGATTTTCCACCAGGTCCTCCGCGCGTTCCCCGGATTCCACGGCGACCCATGCGAAGGCGCCTGAAACCAGGAAAAGGGCGATGGAGGCCCACCGCATGTCCTTGGATCCCCTCGCGAGGGACCAGAGCAGGGCCGCCAGGCCGAAGGCCACCCCGAAGATCGGGATGTGGTTGACGAGGAGATGCAGTTGGGCGGCGTTCATGGGAACCTCCGGGTTTCAGGTCCAATTGACGGATTGCGCCAGCGGTTTGGCTCGGCTAACAATGGGAAGCGGCAGACTCAAGATCATGGATTCCCCTATTATCCCAATAACCATTTCACGTGAAGACCTTCTTCAGCTCCCCATCCGCCGTTACGAAGGCCAGGTGCATCTGGTCGAGAATCCCCACGAGCTCTCCCGGGCCCTGCACGCCATCCGGCACGAACGCGTCGTCGGGCTCGACACGGAGACGCGGCCCGCGTTCCGGAAGGGGGAGGTCCATCCGCCGAGCCTCGTTCAGGTGGCCGCCTCTCATGCCGTCTATCTCTTTCCGCTCAAGCGCCTGGACTGCGCCGAGGCCCTCACGGAACTGCTGGAAAGCGAAACGATCCGCAAAGCCGGCATCGGCCTGCGCGATGATTTCGCCAAGTTGAGGATGAGGTTTGCGTTCGAGGAGAAAAGCGCGGTGGAGCTATCAACGGTCGCCAAGCGGCAGGGCATGCATCAGCCGAGCGTGCGGAACCTGACCGCCCTGTATTTGGGTTTCCGCGTCACGAAGGGACAAAGCACCTCCAACTGGGGCCGCGCGGAACTCACGCGGCAACAAATCCTCTACGCCGCCACGGACGCCTGGGTGTGCCGCGAGTTGTATCTGTGTTTTCAGGAGCGCGGCTTCCTGTGAGTCCCGCCCTTACCGCCGGAAGATCGATTGAAAGATGGGGGTCCAAAGGACTTTTTGCAGTTTCGGCGCCAAGGGCATGAGTCTCCGGGACCGCTCGGGAGGGCGATGCAGGCAGAGGTCGACCTGGCGGGTCCCATCCCCCTCTTTTGAGGGACGAATCTCGATGGCGGCCACCGGCTGGGCAAATCCCTCGGTCTCGAAGACGGAACGGGCCGACGCCAGCATGAGCCCGCCGCTGGCCTCCGGTCCGAGCTTGGGCGGCAGAAAGCCGCCCCGGGTCCGCGGCACGAGCCTCCAGGACTCCTCGTCGCCTTGCCGGTATCTCAAAGGTCCCAATTCCTTGGCCATGTCGTATTGACGGCTCCGGTAGACCGCACTCGCGAGCCCCAGCGCGAGCTCCAGGGCGTTGGCGTCATTCTGGGCGTGAATCCGGAAGGCATAGTAGTTCGTCTCGACGGATTCAGACGCGGACACGATGATGGATTGGGTGGCTTCTCCGGCCTCGCAGAGGATCTTGTAGGTGTAGATCGACAGCCCCGGCGAGCGCAGGTCGATCTCCAGGGCGCGGTGGGGTTCGGGGCTGAAAAAATGCGCGGCGCCCCAGGACGAGCCCTGGGCGCATGAGTCCATGAACCACGGGGTGCCTTCCAGATTTTTTGCGGGGATCGGCCAGGGCGGCTTGACCCCGCGTCCCTGGTAAATCGCAGCGAGGGCGTGCGCTTCTTCAATCGCCAGGGCCGTGCAGAGCTCGACGTCGGCGGCGGCGGCCCCGTCGGTGATGAGCCGGGTCGCCTGGGCATCGCCCTGGGTGATATCCATCGTCGGGCCGTAGAGGGTCCCGGATCCGGGGTCCGGATGAAAGGCGCGCAGGGCCAGGGGGTTGAGCGCCACCGCTTGAATCGGCAATGTATTCATTTGTGTCACCATCGTCTCCGAGGCCCTTTTCGGCGCCATGGTCCGAAAGTTGTGGAGAGCCGCCGTCCTTTTGAAGACGTTAGACACGCGGTCCGCGCCCGTGCCACCAAAGCCCGGTCTTTTCGTATACTTCCGTATACAGGCCCCACGGCGGGAGGGTGTAGCCAAGGCCCGAAAAAAACGTTAGCCGTGACGTCTATGACCGTCCGCTTTGCCCCCTCGCCGACCGGGACCTTTCACGCGGGCAATCTCCGCACCGCCTGGATCTCGCGCGAGTGGGCGCGGGTCTTGAGTCTCCCGTGGTCCGTCCGTTTCGAGAACATCGACAAACCCCGAAACGTCCCGGGCGCGCGGGAGCGCCAGTTGGAGGAAATGAAACGGCTGGGCCTCGTTCCGGATGCGACGGCTCTCCAGAGCGATTCCTTTGAGCGGCATTGGACGGCGTTCCTCAAGTTCCTCGAAGCGGATCTGGTCTACCCCTGCTTCTGTTCCCGGAAGATGATCCGCGACTCCGTCGACGCCGCCGCCTCGGCGCCCCACGGTCCCGTGGCCGCCTACACGGGGAAATGCCGTGACCTGAATGTCTTTCCCAAGACGACGTTGCCGACTCTGGCGTGGCGGGTCCGCCGGGAGGACGCGACCGGGCGGGATGACTTTGTGGTGGCGCGCACGGGCACGGCGTTGGATGTGCGGGGGGTCCCGGACAAGGACACGTTCGCTCCCGCGTACCACTGGGCCTGCGCAGTGGACGATTACGACGGTGATCACGCCCTGCTCGTGCGCGCCTGGGACCTCGAGGAAGCGGCGGGACAGCAGAGGTTCCTCCACGAACGCCTCGCGCACTTGGAAAAAAGCGGAAAACCCGTCCCGGCCATTTTTCACTGCTCTCTCGTCACGGCGGACGATGGGCACCGGCTCGAAAAGAGGACGCCGGGGGCCTCGTTGGAGGAGATTCTGGACGCCGGAGAAACTCCGGCGACCCTGGTGGAAAAATTCCGCCGGAGCTTCATGGGGGACTGGGGCGGCTTTGAAGCGGGAAAGATATTCGGGGAGACGCGAAGAACGCTGGCGCTTGGGGAGCTTCTGGGACGTTGAAACGAAAAGGCCCCCGAACCTTGCGGTTCGGGGGCCTCTCTGACGCTTGGATCCAACGGAATCTAGGCGGCCGTGACTTCCGTCGCGAACTCGCCCTTGGGGCCCGTGCCGACGTTGTACGTGACCTGCTGTCCTTCGGAGAGCGACTTGAAGCCTTCTCCCTGGATGTTGGAGTGATGGACGAAGAGGTCCTTTCCGCTATCCGACGGGGTGATGAAACCGAACCCCTTGGCGTCGTTGAACCATTTCACGGTTCCTGTTTGTTTGGACATGATGTCCTCCTTATTGTTTGCTGTAGTACTTTGAGAAACGAAAAGATTGAGGCAGGATTACCAAATCTCCGCAACTTCAGTGCTACAATGCCGCAAGACTCTAGATGACTTTCGGGGGGATAGCAATCGAAGACTTTTTTTAAAAAATGAGATCGCCCTCAGGGCCAGAAGAGAAGAAGCGTCAAGGTCCCGCCCACGCCGAGCGTCCACCACACGTTCGGCATGAAATAGCTGAAGCCGAAGAGGGCGACGGCCAAAATCAAGTGCCGCGCGCTCTGCTTGTGGCGCCCGTACCTCCAGGCGGCGAAGCCCACCAGGCCGAAGAGAAAGCCGAAATAGAGGTTGTAGGGTTCGAAGCTCACTCTTTTTTCAAGCGATATCGACATTTCTATAGAGAAAATGAGCCTACAACGCCACCCCCTTTTGGATGTTCTTCAATGTGCTCCTCGACTGGCGGATCCGGTCGGCGATGCTCCGGCAGACGGTGTCGCAGATCGACGTGATGTTCGGATCGGCGATCTTGTAGTAGGTGGAGGTCCCATCCTTCCTCGCCGAGACGATTCCCTCGGAGGTCAGGATGGCCAGGTGTTTGGACACGTTGGATTGCGTCGCCGCCGTCTCCGCGATGATATCCGTCGCCGTCATCTCCCCGTCGTGCAGAGTGCGCAGGATCTTGAGGCGGTTCGGTTCTCCCATCGCCCTGAGGAACTTGGCGACCTGGACGAGCGTCTCGTTCACCAGCGTTTTCATAAGGGACCCTCCGTGGGAGGCTCCTCCCGTTTACTACATGACTGTAGATTCATATAATCATTTTTTGATTGAAATATCAAGATGGAAACGCCTATGCTAAAAAAGCATTTTGGAGAGACAGCCGATGACGGCGTCCGATGAAGGGTTCCTATGAAATTAACGATTCGTGACGTCTCCCGCCTCTTGGACGTCACCCCACGGGTCATTTACAAATGGATCAAGGAGGAAAATCTCCCCGCCTATCGCATCAAGGAGCGGTATCGCTTCAATCACGTGGACGTCCTCGATTGGGCCACCTCCAAGAAAAAACCCTTTCGGCCCGAACTCGTCCAAGAATCAGACTCGGGCGGATCGTCAACTTTTTCCGTTTCTTTGGAGAAGGCCTTGGAAGCCGGAGGGGTCCACTACAATGTGCCGAACCACGACAAGGCCTCGGTCATGCGGGCCGTGGTGCACCGCCTTCCTCTTCCCGCCGATGTGGACCGGGAGTTCGCCGCCCAAGTGCTCCTTGCACGGGAAGACCTGGGGTCGACGGCCATCGGGGAAGGTTTCGCCATCCCCCACGCCAGAAATCCCATCGTGTTTCACGTCGACAGCCCCTTGCTCACGCTGTGTTTTCTTGAAAAACCCGTCGATTTTGACGCCATCGACGGCCTTCCCGTGCACACGATCTTTGCCCTGATCTGTCCCAACATCAACAGCCATCTGGGTATGCTTTCTCAGTTGGCGTACGCCCTGCATAACCAGATCTTCAAGCGGTTGCTCAAGGAAAGGGCCTCGCAAGAGGAACTGCTGGCCAAGATTAGAAAGATTGAATCGCGGTTACCGTCCTTGGCCGCGGAAAAGAAAAAGGCATGACTCTTTTCTTGACCGCTCTCTCCCTGTTCGTTGCCGGCGCGGTTGTCGCGCTACTCCCCGGCCCGTCCAGACGCGTCCGAACTCTTGTGTGGACCGGGATGATCGTGCTCGGTTGCGCCGTCGGCATCGTGCCGGCCGTTCAGGTGCTTCTGGGGCAGCAGCTGGCGCGCCTGGCGCTGCCCTGGGGTCTTCCGGCCGGAGAGATTCAAATTTCCATCGATCCGTTGTCGGCGTTGTTTCTACTGTTGCATTTTCTGGTCTCAGGGGCGGCGGCCCTCTATGCGATCTCCTATTTTCGCCCTTACGAGGAAACCCGATCCCTCCGATCGGTTCATTTTTTCCTCAGCACTCTCATATTATTTATCGCGCTTCTGCTGGCGGCCGGGAACGGAATTCTCTTCCTTCTTGCCTGGGAACTCATAGCCCTGAGCGCATTTTTCCTCATCATTTTCGAGCACGAAAAAAAACAGGTCCGCAAGGCGGGATTTCTCTACCTGGTCGCGACACACACGGGAACGCTTTGCCTGTTTGGTGTTTTTCTCCTGCTGGGGGGGGCTGCCGGTTCTTTCAGCTTCGAGCGCATGGCGGCGAATCCGGCGATTTTCCCTCTCAGCGTGGAGATCTTCCTTCTTTCCCTGGTGGCCTTCGGGATCAAAGCAGGGTTCATGCCCCTTCATATCTGGCTTCAAGAAGCGCACCCCGCGGCGCCCAGCCCCGTTTCCGCCCTGATGTCCGGCGTTGTGATCAAGACGGGCATTTATGGCCTGGTACGCGTCATCAGTTTTTTTCCGAATCCGCCGGCATGGTGGGGCGTGGTCTTGGTGATGATCGGAACGACGTCGGGGATCCTGGGCGTTCTGTGGGCTATGGCGCAGCATGATTTCAAGCGCCTGTTGGCGTACCACAGCATCGAGAACATAGGGATCATCTCCCTGGGCTTGGGCGTCGGGTGCCTCGGCCTGAGCTTCCAAAATCCCCTGATTGCCCTGTTGGGCTTCGCGGGAGGACTTTGGCATGTCTTGAACCACGGCCTTTTCAAGAGCTTGCTGTTTCTGGGAGCGGGATCTGTTTTTCATGCCACAGGGTCCCGGGAGATCGATCACATGGGCGGGCTCTTGAAGAAAATGCCCTGGACCGGTCTCTGCATTCTCGTCGGATCGATGGCGATTTGCGGGCTCCCTCCCTTGAACGGCTTCGTGAGCGAGTGGTTGATCTACCAAGGGTCCTTTCATTTGGGTCTCGCCTCCGGGAGCTTCTATCCCTTCTTGGGGATCCCCGCTCTGGCGCTGATCGGGGCGCTCGCAGCCGCCTGTTTCACCAAGGCCTTCGGCATTCAATTCCTTGGGTCTCCCCGCACGGCCCAGGCCGCGGAGGCTCGCGAGTCCGACGTCTTTATGGTGGCGCCGATGTTGTTTCTCTCGGCCATTTGCCTGGGGATGGGACTGTTCCCGGGTGCGGTGTTTCCGGCCATTGGCAGGGCCGCCGGCGTTCTCTCGGGGCCGCTCGCATCCGCGACGAATCAAATTCTTAAGAATCAAATGCAGCTGCTTTTCATGATCGGATCGCTCTCCCTGGGACTCTTGGGGACGGTCGGAGGATTGGCCCTTCTTCGCCGTTGGCTCATGAAGAAAAAAACGGTGTCAGCCTCGTCCACGTGGGGCTGCGGATACGCGTTGACGGGACCGCGACTGCAATATTCCTCGTCCTCATTCGCTCAATTTCCGATGACTCTCTTTCGAGCCGTTCTCCATCCGATCGTCCATGATCGCAAGGCGCATGGTTATTTTCCGGTTGAAGGGCATTTTGAATCGCAAACTCCCGATGCCGTTCTGGACCGGTTCTTTCCCTGGATCTATGTCCAATGTCATGAATGGATGGTTCGAATCCGGCGTATTCAACAGGGGTGGATTCCCGCCTACCTGGCGTATGTCCTGATCTTCCTCGTCGCCCTCCTTGTCTGGCAATTCAACGGCATCGAGCTTCTTTGGCGGAACGTTTTTCTTTTGGATCGCTGGGAAGGGGCCCCGCACCCATGACGCTCTTCTTGTTGGCTCTTTTCGTGATCTTTTCCGGAGGCATCCTGACGCTTGTCCCGGGACGGGGCCCTCGCAAGGAATCGGTCCTTCATGCGGGGACGATCTCGGCGGGTTGTGTCTTGGCCCTCGTTCCCGTCATGCAGGTACTTCTTGGCGGAGAATTGTCGTCGCTGCGAATCCCCTGGGCCATTCCCATGGGACAAATCGCACTCGCGATCGATCCCTTGTCGGCCGTTTTTCTGTTTCTCCATTTTGCCGTTTCCGGGGCGTCGGCGGTGTTTGGATTCTCCTATTTTCGGCACGACGAAGGAAAGAGATCGCTCAAGTCCCTCCACTTGTTTTTCAGCGTCTTTGTCGTCTTTATCGCGCTCGTATTGACGGCGCAAAACGGGATCCTGTTTCTGGTGGCCTGGGAGATGATGGCGATGAGCGCCTTTTTTCTCGTCATTTTTGACGGCCATGTCCCGCAGGTTCGCAGGGCCGGGTTCCTTTATTTGGCGGCGACCCACATGGGAACCCTTTGCCTCTTTGTCGCGTTTGTCCTGCTGGGAATGAACGCCGGTTCGTTCGATTTTGACCGCATCGCGGGAAGCCCGGCGATCGTTCCGGCCGGCGCCGCCGTTTTCGTTCTGTCGGTGATCGGGTTTGGAGGCAAGGCGGGATTCATGCCGCTTCATATCTGGCTCCCGGAGGCGCACCCGGCGGCGCCCAGCCCCGTTTCCGCCTTGATGTCGGGAGTCATGATCAAGACGGGGATCTACGGGATCCTTCGAATCTTGAGTTTTTTTCAAATCACTCCGGCGTGGTGGGGCTATACCTTGGGCGCCGTCGGCTTGGTCTCCGGCTGTCTCGGCATTATTTGGGCCCTGGCTCAATCCGATTTCAAGAGACTCCTGGCCTATTCGAGCATTGAGAATATCGGAATCATCACGATCGGCCTCGGGCTCGGTTATTTGGGTTTAAGTTTTGGAAATCCCATGCTGATCCTGTTCGGGTTCGGAGGAGCCCTTTTTCATGTGATCAACCACGGTCTTTTCAAGAGTCTGCTTTTTTTGGGGGCGGGATCCGTTCTTCATGCGACGGGAAACCGGGACATCGACCGGCAGGGGGGGCTTTTGAAGAGGATGCCGCTGACGGGTCTCGCCATCCTGCTGGGATCGGTCGCGATCTGCGGGCTCCCCCCGCTCAATGGATTCATCAGCGAGTGGCTGATTTATCTCGGAGCGTTCCATGTCATTCAGGGCAAGGACGTCACTCCTTTGTTCGGAGCCCCGATTCTCGCCCTGATCGGAACGCTCGCGGTGGCGTGTTTCACGAAGGCTTTTGGCATGCAATTTCTCGGATCGCCCCGATCCCGCGAGGCGGCCGACGCCAAGGAGTCGGACGTCTTCATGACCGGGGCGATGGCGGTTCTGGGGTTAGGCTGCTGTTTGATCGGTTTTTTCCCGGGCGCGGTGCTGCCGGCCGTGGAGCGGGCGCTCTCCGTCCTAGTTCCGGTCTCCCTCGGGAATTTGAACGGCGGCTCGCCGGGCCCTCTCGTCGCCCAGGCCCCGGTTCTTCTTGGAATCAATCAATTGGCGCTGGGTCTGGCGGCGGCCGTCTTCGTTCTTTATCTGGTTCGCAAGGCCTTGATTTCGAGAAGGACCGCGGCAGAGTCCACGACGTGGGGCTGCGGCTATGCCGTTGTGAATTCCCGGATGCAGTACACCTCGTCGTCCTACGCGCAGTTTCCCGTTTCTCTGTTTCAAAAACTGCTGCGTCCCCTGTGTGCGATTTCAAGACCGAGAGGCTACTTCCCCGAACCGCAGGCCCGGTTTGCCTCCCGTACGCCGGATCTTGTCTGGGACCGCTTTCTTCTCCCGTTGATCCGCCGCGGCCAAGCATGGTTTCTCACGGTGCGAGGCTTTCAACATGGACGTGTCCAGCTGTACCTGGTGTATATGTTCCTTTTCCTCGTGGTTCTTTTCCTCTGGAAGCTTTGAGACGAATGGAATGATGGTATGTTGATCAAAATGATATCGATTCCGGTGACGCTGGCGTTCGCTCCCCTCTTGCCGGGGCTCATCAACAAGATCAAAGCGGTTTTCGCGGGCCGTCAAGGTCCGCCGGTTCTTCAGCTCTATTTTGACCTTTTCAAGTTGTTGAAGAAAGGGGCCGTCTACAGCACGACCACGACCTGGGTTTTCCGGGCGGGACCGATTGTCTCCCTGGCCTGTCTCCTCCTGGCCTCTCTCTTCGTCCCGCTGGCCGGGGCCTATTCTCCGCTCTCCTTTCCGGGGGATGTGGTCGCCTTTGCCTATCTCTTGGGAATGGCCCGGTTCATCACGGTTCTGGCGGCCCTTGATACCGGATCAAGTTTCGAGGGGATGGGAGCCTCCCGGGAAGTCACGTTTTCGATCTTGGCGGAACCGACCCTGTTCATCATTTTCATTGTGCTCGTTCGATGCACGGGCAGCATGTCCTTGAGCACGATGTTCGGACAGGCCGTCTCACGGATGCCGATGAAATTTGCCGCCTCCCTGGCGCTGATTGTGTTCAGCCTCTTCATCGTCTGTCTCGCGGAAAATTCGCGCATTCCGGTGGACGATCCTGCGACCCATCTGGAGCTGACCATGATCCACGAGGTGATGGTCTTGGACCATGGCGGCCCGGATCTGGCCTTTATTCTCTATGGGGCTTCCATCAAGTTGTTCCTTTTGGTGGCCCTGATGGCTCACCTGATTCTGCCCATGGATTCGGGCGATCCCGTCCGGGACTGGACTTATTTTGGCGCCACGGTGGCCGTTCTGACGATCGTCATCGGGATGGTCGAATCGGGTATGGCGCGCCTCCGAATGATTCGAGTGCCGCGGCTCTTAACGGCGGCCTGCATGATCGCCATCGTCGGAATGATACTCGGCATGAGGTAAAACATGGACCATCTTGTCCAAATCATACTGATCGGCGTGATCCTGACCAACCTGGTGGTTTTGGGTTCCCATCCGCTGAACACCTGCATACGCGCCGTAGCGCTGCAAGGAGTCGCCTTGGGCGTCCTGCCCCTTTTCCTCCACGGCCGGGAATGGTCCTATCACACCTTTCTGATCTCGTTCATGGTCATCGGTCTCAAGGGGTTCCTCATCCCGATCTTGTTGTTTCGGGCGATTCGTGAGGCGGTGGTTCGCAAGGAACAGGAACCCCTGATCGGGTTCACGGCGTCGCTCATCCTGGGAGGCGGACTGGTGGGGCTCGGGTTTGCCGTGTCCAGCGGGCTTCCTCTTCCGGCGGAGATCAAGTCCTCGCTCCTTGTGCCGGTGGCCCTGTCGACCTTGATGATCGGTCTCTTGGTGATCGTCACCCGGGTCAAGATTTTGACGCAGACCCTAGGCTATTTGATGCTGGAGAACGGCATCTTCGCATTCGGTCTCATCCTCACAAAGGAATTGCCTTGGCTGATCGAGATGGGGGTGTCGCTGGACATTTTTGCCGGCATCTTCGTCATGGGGACGCTGATGGGGCATATCCACGAGGAATTCAACACCCTGAGCGTTCGCAAGCTCTCAAGTCTCAAGGGATGATGACATGCTCGCTCTCCTGCTCTTAATCACGATTCCGCTCCTGGGTGCGGGCCTTGCCTTCGCCATCAAAGACAACGGAAAAAGGCCATGGATCCTTGTGCCGATCGCTGTTGTTCACGCGGTCACGGTCTCCTGGCTTTGGGTTTCCGGTTCCTTCCCCACGTTGGGCCGGTGGCTCCTGCTCGATGCCATGGGGAAAATCGTCTTGGGCCTCATCAGTCTGCTGTTCCTGGGGGCCTCTCTTTATGCCGTCGGATATTTGAAGCAACGGTTGGAGCGGAATAACAGGAACTTCGTCGCCTCCCTCCTTTTCTTCCTCTCCGCGGTCACGGTCGTCACCCTCAGCCATCATTTCGGCCTCCTCTGGGTCGCTCTTGAAGCGACGACGCTGGCCTCCGCTCCGCTTCTCTATTTCAATCACAACCAGCGGTCTCTGGAAGCCACCTGGAAATATCTCATCATCTGTTCGGTGGGGATCGCGCTGGCCCTTCTGGGGACTTTTTTTCTCGCCATGGCCGAGACGGCCGCCGGCCCGGTTGAAAACCCGCTCTTTCTCCCGACGATGCTTCAACATGGCGCCTCGTTTTCGGTCCCTTGGCTCCGGGCGTCCTTTATCTTTCTCCTCGTGGGATACGGTACAAAAATGGGCCTCGCGCCCATGCACACCTGGAAGCCGGATGCCTATGGAGAAGCGCCGGGACTCGTGGGTTTTCTTCTGGCCGGGGCTTTGACCAGCTGTGCGTTCCTGGCGTTGTTTCGCATCAACCAGGTCTGTCAGGCGGCCCAGCAAGCCGATTTTGCGCGGCCTCTTTTCGTTATGATCGGACTTCTCTCCATGGGGGTCGCCGCCGTCTTCATGCTGGGCCAAGAAGATTACAAACGCATGCTGGCCTATTCAAGCGTGGAGCACATGGGGATCTTGACGTTGGCGTTGGGCCTCGGGGGATTGGCGATCTACGGGGCCCTTCTCCATCTGTTAAGCAATGGTTTGGCGAAAGGCGTCCTGTTCCTGACGGCCGGCAATATTCACCGGCATTACCGGAGCAAATCCGTCTCGTCCGTTCAGGGGGTCTTCCGCCGATTGCCGCTGTCCGGAGCCCTCTTCATGGCCGGATTCATCGCGATCACCGGCTCTCCTCCGTTCGGGATTTTCGTGAGCGAATTTACGATTCTGCGATCGGCCGTGAATGACGGCCACTGGACGGTGGTCGCGCTGTTTCTGGGATTTCTCGCCCTCATTTTTGTCGGGATGGGGCGCATCGTCCTCTCGATGACTCAAGGGGAGCCGGCAGAGAACCAGCCCCGACGGGGCGTTGAGGGGGAGGCTCCGGCGGCTTTGCCGACGGAGGGGGCGACGCGAGCCCCTGTGATCGAGCCATGGCTCACGACACTGACTCCCTGCGTCCTGCTCCTCTCCGTTTTCCTCCTCGGGATTTACATCCCCTCTTGGCTTGACCGGCCTCTTCAGATGGCCGCCGCTCTGGTGGGAGGTCATCGGTGAAAAACCAGGGGACGTTCCGCCTTCTGAGAAATGGTGGGGCCATCGCGGAGAATCAGATTCCAATCACCCAGGATACCGCGCTCTTTGTCGACTCCATCGGGGCAAAGTTGCAGGAGGGTTACCGGCTGATCGCTTATTTTGGCCGCAAGGTTTCGGAAGGTCTTAAGCTTTATGGGATCCTCGGCGATGACAAGCAGGGCCGGCTCTGGATCGGCGCCGCGAAGGGAGCAAACAGCTTTCCTTCCCTGACTCCCCAACATCCCCAGGCGCACCTCTTCGAGAGGGAAATTTACGAACAGTTCGGTTCCGAGCCCGTCGGCCATCCCTGGCTCAAGCCCGTTCGATTTCCCGAATCCTCATCCGTCTCCGAACCGATTCCCCGCCGTCAGCCCTTCTTCCAAATTCAGGGCGAGGAAATCCATGAGGTTGGAGTGGGTCCGGTCCACGCCGGCATCATCGAACCGGGTCATTTCCGATTTCAATGCCACGGGGAGAACGTCTTTCATCTGGAGATCCAGCTCGGTTATCAGCATCGCGGCGTGGAGAAACTCCTCGAGACGGCGGCGCCTTGGCGCGTTCCCCTGATTGCGGAGTCCATCGCGGGCGATACGGCGGTCGGTCATGCCATCGCATCGGCGATGGCCTGGGAAGGCCTCGCGGGGAGCCGCGTTCCGCCCCGCGCGGAAGCGCTGCGGGCCATCGCCCTGGAATTGGAGCGGCTGGCCAACCATGTCGGTGATCTGGGCGCCCTGGCCGGCGACGTCGGTTTTGTCCCGGCCGCAGCTTTCTTCGGCCGGATGCGGGGCGATTTTCTGAACCTCTTGACGGACCTGACGGGCAACCGGTTCGGACGTTCCCATGTCCGCCCGGGAGGCGTGGCCTTTGATTTGCCCCAGGCGATGTCCGAGTCCTTTTCCGCCCGGCTGCGGCGTCTTCAGCAGGATCTCGCGAACGTGGCCGAGCTCTTCTTTGGAGCGCCATCCGTCTTTGAACGCATGGACGGCATCGGATCGGTTTCCCTAAAGACCTGTCAGGCGATGGGTCTTGTAGGCCCCGCCGCCCGCGCCTGCGGGCAGGATCGCGACGTTCGAAAGGATTACCCCCATGGAATTTATCGATTCCATCATGTGCCGGCCGTCACGGCGGAAGAGGGCGACGTCTATGCGCGGGCCCTCGTACGGCGGATCGAGATGGAACGATCGATGGAATTCCTCCTCTCTCTCATCGAGCACATGCCTTCGGGAGAGACGCGTTCTCCCTGCGGCCCGCCGGCCCGGGACAGCCTCTCCGCGACTCTCGTGGAAGGGTGGCGGGGAGAGATCGTGCATGTGATCACGACGGATGGCGAAGGGAAGATCGCCCGGTACAAGGTGAAAGATCCTTCGTTTTCCAATTGGACGGCGGTGGCCTTATCGCTGCGGGACCAGCAGATTTCCGATTTTCCTTTGATCAACAAGAGCTTCAACCTTTCGTACGCGGGGCATGACCTTTAAAGGAGGAGTCTAGGGGACTATGTGGCAAGTTCTCAAGAATCGATGGAAGCAAGGGCATCGCACGCTGAAATTTCCGGAAGAGGCGCTCCTTCCCGAGCGTTTTCGGGGAAGGCCGGTCCTCAGCCAGGGGAAACAGCTTGATCTCGGAAGATGCCTGTTCTCGTCCGATGCCGACAGGGACCGGGCCAACGAGCCTGTCGTCTACTCCCGCGACTACCGGATGGCGGTCCGCAGAAGGGAAGATTTGATCTTGAAAGGGGAAGAGTACAAACTGGCGGAGGCGCTTGACAAGAAGATGAGAAAACTCTTTGGGCGCTCCCTCAAACTTCGAGAGGTCTGCGCCGGGAGCTGTAACGGATGCGATCTGGAGCTTCAGGCCTTGAACAACGTCGTCTTCGATCTCTCCCGCTTCGGTATCCAGTTCGTCGCCTCGCCCCGGCATGCCGACGGGCTCGTGATCACAGGACCCGTCACGAAGAACATGGAACTTGCCTTGATGAAGACCTATGAGGCGGTCCCGAGTCCCAAGATCGTGATCGCCGTGGGGGCCTGCGCCATCGACGGAGGGCCCTTCGAAGGCAGCCCCGAGGTCAACAACGGGGCCGACAAGATGCTTCCGGTCGACCTGTACATCCCCGGCTGCCCACCGCATCCGCTCACGATCCTTGATGGGTTCTTGAGATTATTAGGGAGGATCGAGGAGGGACGAAGATCCGATTGATGAGAAATTGCCGTGGCGACCAGGGGCCGCCACGCGCGATGTCTTATTAATGCGGAGGGGGAGGGATTCGAACCCTCGATACCCTTGCGGGTATACTAGTTTTCGAGACTAGCGCCTTCAACCGCTCGGCCACCCCTCCCGGACCCAGCCATTTTTAGAGGGGGAACGGCCGAAATGTCCACTAAAAGAGGCTCGCGAAGAAGCCGACGACCTTTTCCTTCACCTTGGCGAGGAGGTTGCCGAGCACGCCGCGTTCCTCTTCGACCCGGGCGTACTCCGTTCGACTCAAGTAGCCGTCGTTGTTCTTGTCCAGCTTGTCAAAAAGGTCGTTACCCTCGTTCCATTCCTGCCGGGAGATCCGGCCGTCGCGGTTTTCGTCCAGGCGGACGAACACCTTGTAGCCGGGGAACCGTTCTTCCAACTCGTTCTCCATCCGTTGCTTCCAGTCTTCGCGGTCATCATCCCGGTAATCCTTGCGGTCGTCGCCTTCGTGCTTGCGGCGGTAGCCATGCGCCGGGGCCCAGTCGGGCGGCTTGGCGAAGGCGAGGTCGAGCGAGATCGTGGGGACGATGCCCGTAAATCCGAGCAAGGCGGTCAAAAACGAGAATCCTAAGAGAGCCTTCTTTTTCATAGAGACCTCCTCCTTGTTTGATATGACCGGATACTCGCGCTTCTCGCCGATTCGTTTCGCTTTTTCCATCCAATTCTTCCCGCCGCTGATTCGTGCCGGATTAGACAGAGGGGAGGGGCCGATGGGGTCCTGGTCTGGCTGCATAAATCCGCACGGACATAGGGATTAAATAAACATACGTAAAAACAGTTAGTTAACTATAGAAAATAAAATACGATACGCTTCCGCACATCATTGGGACCGTTTGGGTCCGTCGCGAACGACAGGGTTTCCCGTGTGATTTTAATAGGTTTTCAAGGTTCCCTTCGCCGCCGGCCGGACTGGCCGCGCCGTTGCAGTGTTATCCCGCATCAGGCGCCGGGATGATCCGGCGTCCTTATATAAAAGAAGGGGGGATTTATGGGGATCACATCAGTCACAGGCGCTTCGGGGGTGATCGCGAGGGGCACCGAAACCGAAGAGTTCAAGACCGCCGGCAGGCCTTCGAGCGCGACGACGTACTTGCCTTCCGGCTCGTCGGACTACGTCACCGCTCCGAAGACGACGGTTTCCGACATCGTTTCGGGATTGCCCAAGGGCGAACGATGCTCGAAACGCAGGGGCTGCACGCCGCCGGCCCCGCGGGGGCCCCAGAGGCCCGAAGCGAAGCCGGGGTCTTAAATGGACGCCGCGGTCACACGCCCCGCATCTCTGCCAGCCCTGGGGGCCCCTGCGTCTGCGCCGGCCGGGCTCCGTCTGGGGGTCTTTCCGTTCGAAGGGTTCGGGCTCCCGCCGGAGCTGGAGATGGCGCCGGTGGATCTGGAGGCGCGGGTGCGGGGGCTCCTGGAAAAGGCGGGTCACGCGGTGGAGTCACCGGCGATGTTCTTGCGCGACATGGTGGGGGTGTACGGGTGCGGCAAATTGGACGAGGGGTGCATGGCGTTGATCGCCTCGGGGATGGGCGTCGACCGCATCATCGTCGGGAAGTTGGAGGCGGTGGAGGGTGCGGCCGAAGTTCGCGTGCGAGTGCGCGTCTATCGGGGCGGCGGGACGCCGGTTGAGATCGATCGCGTTGTGCCCGCGACGCTTGAAGGACTTGCGGAGGGATTCGACGCCGTCGCGCGGGAGGTCGTGCGGGAGGCGGTCGCCGAGCCGCCCGCCTCGATGCCGGAGTCGACAAAAGCGGGAGGCCTCGACGTCGGTCCGGCGTCGGCGCCGGGGCCGATGCCGGCGGAAACGAAGAAAAGGTTTTTACGCTTCACCGGCGCGGGACTGGTCACCGCCGGGGCGTTGGCCGCCGGCACCGCCGTCTGGATGGGCGCCCGCTGGTTCGCGGCGCGGCGCGTCTACCGGGAAGGCGTTGCGGACTGGAGCCGGCCCGGCGGTCTGCTCGACTTGCCGCTCGACGGGCCCGTCAACGAGGGGGATCTTCTCTGCCACGTCGGCCCCGGTCCGATCGAGGACGCCACCGCGGCCGAGCTGACGCGCCGGGGCGTCTTCGACGCCTGCCGGCGCGGGCGCATCTCGTCGATCGTCGGTTGGTCCGCCGCCGGCGCCGGAGCGGCCCTCATCGCCGTCGGCGCGGCGCTCCTCGTCGCGGGCCGTAGGAGATTCCGTCCCGCCCTAGGGTCCGTCGCTCCGTTCATCGGGCCCGGCTCTTTTGGGCTGACTCTGCGCGCGGAGTTTCGCTGACACTTCCCCCCCCTCCCGCGCGTCTAACCGTCACACAAGGTCGCTTCCCGCGACACGGCACTCGCCGATGCTCGTAGAGGAAGCCAGGGAGGGATCATGAGAAAATCCATCGTAACGGGCGCGTTGGCCGTGAGCCTGATCGCGGCGGGGGCCGTTGCGCCGTTCGTCCCGGACGCGATCGCGCGTTACTCCGAAAAAAAGGAGGCCAAGTTCAAGACGATGCGGGAACGGCGTCTGGAGCGCATGACAGAGAATCTTAATCTGAACGCGGGCCAGCAGGCGAAGATCAAGGCGATCTTCGACGAACAGCATGCCAAGATGAAGGCCCTGCACGAGGAGACCCACAAGAAGGTGCTGGCCGTGCTCACGGCGGAACAGAAGGCGAAATTCGAAAAACAGCGTGAGGAAAGAAGGAAGCCGGACTAGACTCGCGTCGTGGCGATCCCGGATCGAGACGAATTCGAGGCGTTCGTCCGCGGCCAGCAGGAGCGCATGCTCCGGCTCTGCGCCGGGATGCTCTCCGACGCGGCGGAGGCCGCGGACGTCCAAGACGCGGCGCAGGAGGTCTTCGTGAAGGCGTACCGGGCGTGGGGCACGTTCCGCGGAGAGAGTTCCAGGGCGACGTGGCTTTACCGGATCGCCGTCCGGCACTGCATCGACCGTCTCCGCAGCCGGGCGCGATTTAGGAAAATATTCTCGGAGCCGTCGGGAACACAGGGCCTCAAGGAGGCCGATTACGAGGCCTACGCGTCGTCGGCGGATGCCGCCGAGGCGGAGTCGCGGATCGCGGTTCGTGAGTTGCTCGAGGCGTTGCCGGAGGACGACCGAGCGATTCTGGTCTTGCGGGAGATCGAGGGGCTTTCGTACGCGGAGATCGCTCGCGTGTTGGACAAAACCGTCGAGGCGGTGCGCTCCAAGCTCGCGCGGGCGCGGCAGGCCCTGGCCCGGACCTGGGAGAAACGATTGAAGGAGGGGTCATGAGCCGCCCAGATGAAAGTCGCCAAGACGAACATCTCCAAGTCTATCTGCTCGATGATCCGGAAACCGGAGAGGACGAGCGCCGGGGGATCGAACTCCACCTCAAGTCTTGCGGCGATTGTCGAACGTCTCTGGAATCCTTCCGCCGGGCGCGGCGTCTCCTGCAGAGTCCCATGACGGTTCCGGAAGGAGAGCGCTTTGTGACGCGGATCCTGTCGCGGGTCGAGGCGGAGGGGACGCCGAGGACTCCGGGTTTCCCGAAGTGGCTGCCCGCCTCCCTCCTGGCCGCCGTACTCGCCCTCGCGGCGGGCCTCTATTTCATGAGTTCTCCCGCAACAACGACTCAAGACCTGCTTGCCGCGGGTGACGAAGGCGGCTTTTACGAATGGGCGACGGCGTCCGGCACCCCGTCTGAAGACGAGGTGCTCGCCTTCGTGCTGGAGGATCTATGATGTCCTGGAAAACCTTGCTGGTCGGGTTCTTGGCCGGCCTCCTGGCGGGCGCCGGGTGGGGGGCCTGGTACGCGGGAGGGCGCTACGGCCGGTGGGACCGGTCGGAAAGGCGGGAGGAGAGGATTCTCAAGCTCTTTACGCGCGAGCTCGATTTGACGCCCGAGCAGAGGGGCGCGGTCGGAGAGCTTCTGCGCGGCCAGAGGGAGCAGATCAAGTCACTCCGCGACGAGCTCAAGCCCCGCATGGAGGCGATCCGGGAGACGACGCGCGCGCAGATCCGCGGCCTGCTCAAGCCCGGGCAGATCGAGACGTTCGAGCGGTTCGAGGAGAAGCGCCGCCGGCATCGCGAGGACCGAGCCGAAGGGCCTTGAAGAATTTCGTCAGCACGTCTCCGCATTCCTTGCCCAAGACGCCCGAGACGACCGCGATCCGGTGATTGAGCCGCGCATCCTTCGAAAGGTCATAGAGTGATCCGCAGGCGCCCGCCTTCGGGTCCATCGCGCCGAAGACGAGACGCGGCACGCGCGCCTGGATCAGGGCCCCCATGCACATGAGACACGGCTCGAGGGTCACGTAGACGGTGACGCCGATCATCCGCCAGCCCTTCAACTTCCGCGACAATTTGCTCAAGAGATAAAGCTCCGCGTGGCCGAGGGGGTCGTTCTTGGATTCGCGCAGGTTGTGGGCGCGGGCAAGGATCCGGCCGTCCTTCACGGCGACCGCCCCGATGGGGGCCTCCTTCTTCTTGGCCGCCTTCGCGGCCTCCCGGAGGGCCTCCCGCATGAAGGAATCGTCGTTCACTCCTGACGTATGTATGCGGAAGGCCCCCGGGAGACAATCGCGATGTGGGGCTACTGGCGGTATTTCAGCCCGCCGGTGATCGCCAAAAGCGAGGAGCTGCCGCCCTCCGCGTAGCGGTCTTCGGGCCGGTTGGTCGCCGGGAGATCGGAGGGACGGGTGTTCTCCGATAACTGCACGACGGACGTGTTGGTGGGATCGAACTCGGCGCCCGGGTTTTGCGGAGCGCTTGGGTCCTTCTTAATGGAAACCATGGTCATAATGACCTCCTGTGGAAGGGGCTTAGAGCAAGCCCGGTGCCAGACAGGCCCCGCACACCGGCCGGACGAACGATCTGCGGAAAGGTAAAAAATAGAACAATATGACCTATCTATTTGAATTAATGTTAAAAATGAGTCGCCCCCTTTTTGTGCGGAAGTGTGAGATAATCTGTTGATGCGCTATGAGCGGGTGAGACCGTTGGGCCGGGGCGCGACCGCGGAGACCTTTCTTTGCAAGGATCTCCATCGCGGCGGGAGACCGGTCGCCCAAAAGCTCTTCTTTCCGGAGTGGGCCCGAGAACGCCCCGATCTCATCGACCGCGAATTTCAAACCCTGGCGGGGCTCGCGCATCCCTTCATCGCCTCCGTCGAGGATTTTGGAGAGGAGGACGGCCGGCCTTACCTGGCGAGCGAATTCGTCGAGGGCCAGAATTTGATCCAAGCGATCCGAGGCCTGGACGTCCATCAAATCGTCTGGCTCTTTCTTCAGGTCTTGGAGGCCCTGGACTATCTGTACTTCCGGAACGTCGTCCACCTGGACCTCAAACCCCAGAACATCCTCGTCCGCGAATCGCCCTCCCGCGGCCGCGAGGTGAAGCTAATCGACTTTGGGCTTGCCTCCGTGATGGGGAGGTCGCCCGCGGGCGAGGCGCTCGGCACGCCTCCCTACACGGCCCCGGAATTCGCCCTCCGGCGCGGGATCGACACGCGGAGCGATCTCTACTCCGTCGGAGTCCTGCTCTCGGAAGCCCTGACCGGCCGGCCGCCCTTCGAGGGCGACGACCCCGTCGCCATCCTCAACCGGCAGATGGAGGGGAATCCGCGGCCCGTGACGGGGGAGCTTTCGCCGTTCGTCCAAAGGCTTCTCGACCGCGATCCCCAAAAGCGTTGGGAGACGCCGCGTGCCGCGTTGGAGGGGCTTCGAGGGGCCCTGGGCGGAACGTCTCCGACGGCCCGTGCGGTCCCGATTCCGCTCTTTGAGGACGCCGGACTGATTTTGAGGGAACGGGAGGCCCGCGATTTGCTCGATGGGATTTTGGACGGACCCGGGACGTGGACCGTCCGGGGAGAGGAGGGTTCGGGCAAGACGTTCCTGGCGCGCTGGCTTGAGCGCGAGCTCTGGTCGCTCCGGAAAGACGTGCTCTTCCTGCGCGGAGACAGGATCGTCCTGGAAGCGCCCGAGCCGTCGGCTGTCCCGCCGGAGACGTTCCTGTTGATCGACGACGCGGACGCCGGTCCCGTCGCGGCATGGCGCCTGTCCTTGCCCCCGGGGTTGCAAGCCCGGGTCGTTCTCTTCGTCCGTGACGCCCCGCTGGAAGGGAATGTCGTCGCCTTGACGCCTCTGAAGCCCGCGTCCCTCGAAAGGGTGTTGAAAAAAATCCTGCCCGGGATTCCCCCATCACTCGTCAATGCCTGGAGCGAGGCGGCCGGCGGAAGCCCCGGGAAACTGGTCCGGCAGGGACGAAGCCTCGTGAACCGCGGAAAGATCGTCCGCGACGGCCTGGGCTGGAGGATTTCGGCGGGAGAGGGGCCCTCCACCTCCCTCAACGATCCGTCCGAGAGGCTTTTCGCCTTCTTGGGGAAGGCCCAGGTGTCACTGGACGCGGAGACGCTCGCAGTCTGGACGGGATGGTCGGTCGCGGAGGTGGAGGAGGCCGTCGCCGACGCCCTTCAGGCGAGGCGGCTGGAAAGATTTTTCTCCGGCGGCCGCATCCTCTACCGTTCCGTGCAAGAGGAGGGCGGGGAAGCGGAGGTCCCGCCGGCCGATCCGGACGCCTTTTTTCGGACGCTGGACGAGGAGGGGCGCTACGAAGACGGGCTCGACGTCTTCGAAAGGCACTACGGCGGCGAAATTCCCCCGAGCTTGGCCCTGGCCAAGGCCCGTCTCTTGGCGGGGGCGGGACGGTACGCCGAGGTTCGCGCCTTGCTCACGTCCGACTTTATTTCGGGACTGGCGGCGCGCGGGCAGGCCTCGGCCCTGGAGACCCTCGGCAAGGCAGCCCTCTTCGAGGGACGGAGCCCCGAGGACCGGGAGCAACTCACCCGGGCGGTCGCGCTGGCCTCGGCCGAAAGGGATTTTGACGTCCTCTCACGGGCGCTTCTTCACCTGGGCATCCTCGCGCAGAGGATGGGCGACTTCCGCGGCGCGGAGGGGTTCTACGGGCACGCCCTCGCGTCGGCGCACGAGGCCGTGTCGAGGGACCTCCTGGCGGGCGCCGCCCTCCTCAATCTCGGGAATTTGAACTTCGACGCCGCCCAGTGGCCCGCGGCCGAAACCTTTTATCAAAAGTGCCTCGAACACTTGAAGAGGACGCGCCACGACTCCGTCACGGCACAGGCGTATCTGAACCTCGCGAACCTGTCCTTTTATCAGGGGAGGCTCCTTCAGGCGGAGGCGTTCGCCCGCGAGGCCTTAAGGTTCTCGGTGCCGCGCCGGTATCTCCCGACGCAGGGCCGGGCCCTCCTTCTGCTCGCGATGGTCGACGGCGAGCGGGGGGCCGTCGGGCGGCAGGGGGAGAGGCTTTCGGAGGCGGTCTTCGTCCTCGAGGCGGCCGGTCAGACTTTTGAAAGGGTCGTGGCGCTCATTCACCGGGCCTATTTTCGGGAAGCAAAGGGGGGGTGGTCCGAGGCGGAGGCTGATGCCCGCGAGGCGATGGCGCTCGCCCACCGGTCGCGCGCGGAGGACCTGGAAAAGCAGGCGGGGCTCATCCTGGGGAAGGTCCTGGCGCACGACCGGAAGAACGACGAAGAGGCGTGGAAGTCCCTCGAGGCCGCCTGCCGGCACTTCTCGCACGGAAAGAACCTTCAGATGGGCTGGGAATGCGAGTTCGAGTGCGGGGAGTTCCTCAAGGCGCGCGGGTGCCCGACGGAGGCCCGCGCCTGCTACGAGCGGGCGCTGGAGGCCGTCGATACGCTCACGCTCCGGATGCCGGACGCGGCCCGCGAGGCCTTTTTGAGGGACCGTAAACGCGAAAAAATTCTCGAACGAATGGCGGGAGGTTGAGATGAACGACGATCTCCTAAAGCTTCTCGAAACCAACAAGGCCCTGGTCGCCCTGGGCCAAAAGCAAAAGATGCTCGATTTCACGCTCGACGAGGCGATCCGGCTCTCCGGGGCCGAGCGCGGTTTCGTCGTTTTTCAGGACCGGGCCGGCGGTTTCGAGATCGCCGCCGCGCGGAGCTTCGACCGCGAGGACCTCAAGAAGGCCCACGAGAAGTTCAGCGTGACCGTCTTGAAGCGGGTGATGGAGACGGGCGAGCCGCTGCTCTCGATGGAGGCGGCCGAGGACGCACGCCTCAAGGCCGCCGAGAGCGTCATGAAGATGAAGCTCCGCTCCATCCTCTGCGTGCCGATCCTCAAGGCGGGCGTCCCTTTGGGCGCCCTGTATCTCGACAACCGTTTCACCGAGGGGGCCTTTCAGGAACATCAAGTCCGGCTCGTCACGCTCTTTGCGGACCAGGCCGCGCTCGCGCTGGCCGCGATCGATTCGTTGGAGACCTCCGAACGCCACGCGCGGGAGTTGGAGGCGTTGCAGCGGCAGTTGGCGGTCGCAAACGAGGCCCTCCAAGACCGGCTGGCGGCCACGGAAGGGGAGAGGGATCAGGCGCGGCAGACCTTGGAAGGTTTCGGCGCGGCGCCCGGGGCGGCCGCCTTCTCGAAGGGTTTCGAAGGGATGATCGGGCACTCGAAGGCGATCCGGGAGATCCAAAAAACCATCTTAAGACTCAAGGACGCGGAGCCGTCGGTCTCCATTTACGGCGAGTCGGGAACGGGCAAGGAACTCGTGGCGCGCGCCATCCACCGGAATTCGAGGCGGCGGGAGAAACCCTTTCTGGCGATCAACTGCGCCGCCTTCTCCGAGCAGCTGCTGGACAGCGAGCTCTTCGGGCACGTGCGCGGGGCCTTTACCGGCGCCGACCGCGACCGGCGGGGCCTCTTCGAGGAGGCGGACGGCGGGACGGTCTTTCTGGATGAAATCGGGGAAACGACCCCCGCGATGCAGGCCAAGCTCCTGCGCGTCCTGCAAGAGGGAGAGATCCGTCCGGTGGGTTCGAGCAAGTCCCGCAAGGTGGGCGTGCGCGTCGTCTGCGCGAGCAACAAGGATCTGCAAAAAATGGTCCGCGAGGGGGGTTTTCGGGAAGACCTCTACTACCGTCTCGTCGTCGTCCGCATGAACCTCCCGCCGCTCCGAGAGAGGCGCGAGGACATCCCCGACCTGGTCCGGCACTTTCTCAAAAACAATGCCCTCGGTCTTCCGCCCGAGTTCGTCTCCATCGACGACGGCGCGCTCAAGCTCCTCTGTGACTACGATTGGCCGGGCAACGTCCGCGAGCTTCAAAACGAGCTCACCCGGTGTCTCGCCCTGGGCAAGGGGCACGTGACCGCGGGACTCCTCTCGCCGGAGATTCTTTCCCTTCCCCAGGAAAAGGGATTGATCCTGGAAGGTCAGGGTTTGGAGGGGAACCTCAAGGCCCTGGAGAAGAGGCTCGTGATGAAGGCCCTCGAAGACGCGAAGGGGAACAAGCGTCAGGCCGCCGAAGCCCTGGGTGTCTCGCGCGTGACGCTCTATCAAAAGATGCGGACGCACGGGCTCTCCGGACGCCACGGGCGCGCCAATGCGCAGACGATCCGGAAGGCGCTCCGCGAGGCGGGGGGGAACAAGACGCTGGCGGCGCGGAAGCTCGGGATGGGGAGGCGCACACTCTATGATCGATTGAAAAGGCCGGGGGGCGTATAATCGGAACCCGTGCGACCTCCCGGCCGATAAGAGAGGAAGGCGCGAGGACATTTTGAGACAGGTCCATCTTTCAATCCTGACGGGCCTTTGGGCCGCCCTGATCTGGGGCGGCGGTTGCCCGGCCCCATCGGTCGGTCCCGCGCCCGCGACGCCCTTGGCGCCCCCGTCCTCATTCAACGCGACCTCCGAGGAATTTAAAGCCGCGCCGGCCGAAGAGCCGGCTGTCGCGCCTCCGATGGCGCCGTCTCCGTCCCCCGTCCCTCCGCCGGGCGCGACCGCGGAGGCGACGCCCTCGTGGACGGCTTCGTCGGCGGGCAGCGTGGGGTGCCTGGCCGCGGAGATCCTGGTCCCCGTCTCCCTCAAGGACCGGATGGCCATGCAACCCGAGGGCGTGGGTGCGACCGTCGAGGTTCGAAACCCCGAGACGAGGGAGAGGGAGCCCTTGGAGGCCCATGAGCTCGCGATGTCGCTCCTGTTCCGCGATCCCTCCGGAAACGTGATCGACGAGGGCAGCGCCGGGTTCTACAAATCCCTTGAGGTCGGCGTGAAGATTTTCTCGACTTACGTTCCCCGGACGATCGTCGGGGCGGCGGCGCCGTCCGGTCCCACCTGCGAGGAGGTCTGGGAGGAACTTCTGGAAAAGCGTTTCGTTCTGGCCTTCTCCTACCGTCGCGAAAAGAACGTCTACCGCGGGGCCCCCGGCGAGGACGTCGCCCTCCTGCCGGCGGGGCAGATGCTGAGGCTCGATCCTGTCGTGCTTGCCCCCCTGATTCGCTGAACCTACAAATTCAATTCCCTGGCCGAGATCTGATCCAAGAAATTGAGAAATTCGTAAAGCGTCGTGTTGATCGGCACGGGGAGTCCGAACTTCTCCCCCTCCCGGACGATGAACCCGGAGAACGTCTCGTGTTCGAGCCTCCGCCCGCGCTCGAAGTCTTGGAGCATGGAGGGTTTGACCGACCGGAGCTCCTCGCTGGAGAGGGTCAGGTGCTGGTCGATGATGGACTCCGAGAGCTCCACGCCGTGCCGGGCGGCGACGGCGAAGACCTCGCGCATCGTCGCCCTTAAGAGCCTGTGCATGGCCTCGGACTCGAGCACCACGCCCACGGTGGCGCGGGCGACGGTGCAGACCTGGTTGAAGGCCGTGTTCCAGCAGAGCTTGATCCAGAGGTCTCTTCGGATGTCGCCGGAGGCGTGGACTTCGATCCGGGCCTTGCGGAAGGTTTCCACGATTTGGTCCAGCCGGTTGGTTTGAGGTGCCATCCCGCCCTCCGCGCTTCTCGTGCTACGGGCATTTCCTCGTCCACCCGCCTGCGGCGGGTACCCGGACTCGGTCATCTCCCCGATCGCCACCGTCCCGCGGGCGCTATGGTGGATCACGCCCGGCTCGACGACCTCCGCGCCGATGTAGCAGACGCAGCCCAACACCTTCTCCCGGCCGAAGGCCGTCGCGAGCTTGATCTCGTTCTCGACCCCGTTCTGAAATGAGAGGAGGAGTGTGCCGTCGCCCACGACGGGACGGATCTGCCCGATGATCTGGTCGGTGTCGTAGGATTTGACCGCCAAGACGAGAAGATCGGGAGGGGCGTAGCCTTCGAGGGAATCGACGACATGGACCCGGGCGTGGAAATCGCCTCGAAAGCTCTTGACCACGAGATCGTGCTTCTTCAACGCCTCGAACGTCGCGCCCCGCGTCAAAAAAGTCACGTCCTCGCCCGCGAGCGCGAGCTTGGTGCCGTAGAACCCGCCCACGGCCCCGGCCCCGATGATCAGGATGCGCATGCCCCTATTATAGACGAGGCCTTACTCGAAATAGCAGACGTATTCGCAGATCCCGCCCTCGGCGGTGATCGTGAAGGCGGAATTGCCGGGGATCCGGAACTCCTCGCCGGCTTTGTGCGAGGTCATCGCGCCGCTGGCCTGGACCACCCGGCAGGCGCCGGCGGTGATCACCATCCGCTCCGGGGCGCCCGTGTTGAACCTGTAGGTGCCGGGGTAAATCAGTCCCAGCGTGAACTTCTTGCCTTTCATGTCATAGGCCGAATGGCTGACGACCTTGCCGTCGAAATAGACGTTGGCCTTGGCGTCGACCATGACATTGTCAAACTTTGAGGGCGTCTCGGACATGGGGAAATCCTCCGACGGAGGGGTTTAGGGGAAACGGGAGGATTTTCCAAGCGACTTTCAAAGGCCGTAACTCTTTCTCTCCGCGGCCGGGAAACCAGCCGTCATCGCCTTCAGGAGGGGACGCGGAAAGGTCTTGATCCCGCCCGACTCGGTGAAATGGAGGAGCAGGGTGCGGCGCTCGTCGGCGCTCAGCCACGAAACGAGGTGGCCCGTAAATGCCTCGAGGGCGAGCAGCGCGAGGGGGTTGCTCCGGTAACGGTATTTTGAAAAACACCGGAGCACGCCCTCGGCGCGGACCAGGCGCTCCTCGGCCGGAAGGTGTTTGAAGCGGTGCCGGATGAGCTCGTATTGCGTGGGGTGTCCGGCGATGTCCTCCATGTCCATGAGTTTTCCGATCCGCCAGGACTCGTGGGTGATGGGGTCCACGGGGCCGGTCATCGACCAGACGGCGTCGCGCGCGATTTCTTCCAGGCGGGCTTGGATGCGCCGCAGCCAGCGGTTCAATCGCTCGATGAGGCCGGGGGCGAGAAGCGGCCCCGAGGCCATGGCCAGGGCGGCGTCTCCGGAGATCGATGCGTGTCCCGCCAAACAGACCGCGAGACCCAGGCCCACGGCGAGCACGGCCATGGCGGGCCAGGCGGGCGAGGCCGTTCGGGAGGTCAGGCGGGACAGGGGAATCGCCGCGGAGCTCGAAAAGCGATCCTCCGCCGGGTCTAACAAGGGAGTAAAAAGCCCCGGCGCGAAGGCCGCCGGCGGAAGGTTCGCCTCCGGGGCGGTCAACGCCGTGAATTGATGGGCCGCCGAGGCGATGATGGGGGTGGTGAGGGCCACGAAACGGAATTCGGCCGGGGGCCGGGAAGGTTGCTCTCAAAAAAAACCAAAAAGACGCATCACTCGTAACGCAAGGCCTCGATGGGGTTGAGCTCCGACGCGCGTTTTGCCGGATAGAGGCCGAAGACGATGCCGACGAAGGCCGAAAAGAGGAAGGCCAGCGCCACCGAGTCAGGGGTGACGGAGGTGGTCCAGCCGGCGAACTGCGACATGGCGAGGGTGACGATCCAGCCCGAGGCGATCCCCAAAAGTCCGCCGACCACGCTCACGACCACCGCCTCCACCAGGAACTGGAGCAGGATGTCCTCGCGGCTCGCTCCGATCGCCTTGCGGAGGCCGATCTCCCGCGTGCGCTCGGTCACGGAGACGAGCATGATGTTCATGATGCCGATGCCGCCAACCAGGAGAGAGATCGCCGCAATGGACGCGAGGAGGAGCGACATGACCCGGTTGCTTTCGGTCAACGCGTCCTTCAACTCGGAGAGGTTCCGTACCTGAAAGGCGTCCTGTTGCTGGACCGGCGGTACGCGGTGCCGGGCGATCATGAGGCTGGTCACTTCCTCCTGAGTCGCCTCGATCTCGGCGGCGTCGGCCACCTCGATGTCCGCCGAGTCCACGTAGTCCTTGCCCAACAGCCGGTACATGGCGGTCAGGACCGGCACGACGACGACGTCGTCTTGATCACGCCACATGGCGAGACCTTTTTCGGGGAGGACGCCGATCACGCGGAGGGCGACCCGGTTGATCCGAATGGTTTCACCCAAGGGATCCTTCTCGCCGAAGAGTTCGCGGACGACGGTCACGCCCACGAGGGCCACCAGGCTTCTCTGCCGGTTTTCCTCCTCCGTGAAGAAGCGGCCGCTCTGAGGCTCCGAGGCGCGTATCTGGGCGTAGGACGAAGAGACGCCCAAGATCTGCGTGCTCCAGTTCCGGTCCCCGAACGCGGCCTGGCCGCGGCCCGAAACCGAGGGCGAAACGTCGCGGATGGCCGGGATCTTCTCCTTCAGGGCCTGGACATCGTCGAGAGTGAGACGCGTGACCGACCCGGCCTCCAGGACGACGCCGCCCGCGTGGGTGGCGCCCGGCCGCAGGACCAGCAGGTTCGAGCCGAGCGAGGAGAGTTGGGCCTCAATCGCCTTCTGGGCCCCGTGCCCGAGGGCCAGCATCGCCACCACCGCTCCCACGCCGATCAGGATGCCGAGCATGGAGAGGGAGCTCCGCACCTTGTTGGCGGCGAGGCTCCGGAATCCTTGTCGTGCCTGTTCCCAGATTTCTCGGAGTTTCCCCTGGTAGCTTTCCTTGGAAGGCATCGACGGAGTTTGCGGCGTTGCGGTCAGGGTCCTGAGGGGACGTAACCGCTCGTCCGACTGGACCTTCCCGTCTCTCATCCGGATCACGCGTTTCGCCCGGTTGCCGATCTCGTCCTCGTGCGTGACCATGATCACGGTGATGCCCCGCTCGTTCAGCTTTTCCAGGATGCTGATGATCTCGTCCTCGCTCTTGGAGTCGAGGTTGCCCGTCGGTTCGTCGGCGAAGAGAATTCTCGGGGCGTTGACGAGCGAGCGGGCGATGGCGACCCGCTGCTGCTGTCCGCCCGAGAGCTCGTTGGGGCGATGCTCCGCGCGATCACTCAAGCCCACGGTCTCGAGGAGCTCCCGGGCCCGCTCGAAGTCATAGGCGCCCTTGGCGTAGAGGGCGGGGAGGGCGACGTTTTCGCGGGCCGTCAGGCGCGGCAGGAGATGGAACTGCTGGAAGATGAAGCCGGTCGTGTTCCGGCGGAGGGCCGCGAGAACGTGGTCTGACATCCGGGAGGTCTCGACCCCGTCCACGAGGTAGGAGCCCGAATCCGGCTGGTCCAAAAGGCCCAGGACGTGCATCAGCGTGGACTTCCCCGAGCCCGACGGGCCCATGATGGCCACGAAGTCGCCGTCCTCGATGGTCAGAGAGACGCCTTGAAGGGCGCGGACGGTCGCGGCGCCCAGGGAATAGGTTTTATGGACGTCTCGGATCTCCAACATGCGAACCCCTCGACTATCGGCCTCCCGGCCGCCTGATGGGTGAAAGAGGGTTCGTGCCGCCGGCGGGGCGGCTCGCGGCCTTTCGCTGCGGGATGAGGACGGTCTCGCCCTCCGCGAGCCCCGTCAGGATCTCGACACGGCGCCCGTCGTTCAATCCCACGGTCACCGCCTTCTCCGCCGGTTCCTTTGCCTTCGGGTCTTTCACGAGCGCGACGGAGCGGCCTTCCACCGTGCGCACGGCCTCCAGGGGGAGAAGCAGGGCGCCCGGTTTCGATGCGACGCGAAACTCCACGCTCGCCGTCATGCCGCTCCTTAAGTATTCCGGGGGGTTCTCGGGGAGGACGTCCACCACGTAGATCGTCACGTTGTTCACGGTCGTGGAGTCGTAGGCGATCTGGTCGACTTGGGCGGAAAAGACCTCCTTCGGATAGGCGTCCAGGATGACCTGGGCCGGCTGCTTCAGCTTGATCTCCGCGATGTCCGTTTCGTCCACCTGGGCCTTGACGGTCAGGCGGTCGGAAAGGACGAAGATCGCGTCCGCCGTCGTGAAGCTCTGGCCGGGTTCGACGTTCCGCGAGATCACCATCCCGTCGATGGGGGCCAAGATCGGAGTCGCCTTGTAGAATTCCTCCCAGCGCTTGAGTTCCTGAGGGCCGCGCGCCCGGGCGGCGTCGAGCAAGGCCGCCCTTTCCGAGGAACTCATCCAGGCCAAAAGGTCACCGCGCGCGACCGCCTGGCCCTCGTCGACCAGGATCTCCTCCACGCGCCCCGAGATGGGAGGCTTGATTTCGAGGCGGTTTTCCGGCGCAACGGTGCCGGTGGCCGTGATGGTGACGGTCAGGTCTCCCCGCGCGACGGCGGCTTCGCGGTACAAGGGGGCATCGCCGGTCTTTCGGTTCCAAACGACAAAGGCGATCACGAGCAGGAACGCAACCGCCGCCGCGATCAGGATCTTCTTCTTCATTCGAATACCCCCCGTCCCAAGGCCCTCTCCCAGGCCGCCTCTGCCGTGATCCGGTCCCGCTGACTCACGAGATAGGCCTTTTGGCGGTTGATGAGATCGTTCTCGATGATATCCCAGTCCTCGAAAGAGATCAGTCCGTTGTCATACTTGCTCCGCGCGATCTCGGCCCGCACGCTCGCCGCGTCCAGAAAGGACTTGTCCGCCTCGAGCCTCTTGACCGCGTCGACAAAGGCCTTGTGCGCCGAGACGAGCCTCGCCCGCACCTGGGTTTCCGCGCCGGTCTTGTTATAGGCCGCCGCCAAATCACGCGCCTTGGCGCTCTTGAAGTTGTGGTAGTCGGTGCCGCCGCTGAAGAGGGGAAGGGAGAGGCCGACGCCGACGGACCAGCGGTTGTCCTCCGGAAACCATTGGTCGCCCTGGCGCCCGACGGCGGCATTGACGTCCAGGCTGGGGAAGAAGGCCGACCGGGCCTCGCGGACGGTTTCCTGGGCGAGTTTTTTTTGTCCCGCGGCGCGCCGGAATTCGGGCGTCTGGTCCATGAGCCCGTCCAGGCTGTCCGCGTAGCTCTTCAAGGGGCGGGGTTTCGTGACCGGCACGGTCCCCGCCACCCGGATCTCATCGAGATTTTCGCGGCCGAGGACGCGGGCGAGTTCCTGGCGCGAGGTTTCGATCGCGTTCGCCGCCTGTTGCCGGTCGAACTCGGCGTCGTCCAGGTAGGCGCGCGAAAGGAGGAGGGACCCCTTGTTCTCGCGCCCGCTTTCGAAGCGCAGTGCGACCAGGTTTGAGTTGTCCCGGCGGCGCTTCACGATGTCCTCCGTCAGCCTGTGAAAATCCTGGGCGTATCTCAGCTCCGCGAAGGCCGACTTGAGGTCGAAGCTGGCTTGGGAGCGGGCCAGATGGAGATCCGATCGCGCGACGGTTTCGTTCGCCTTGCCCTGGCCGATCCTGGCCTTGTCGCGGAATCCGGAAAAGACGTTCTGCCGGGCGTTCACCGAGAATGAGAGGAAGGAATTGTTGTTATCGGTCAGGACGCCGCCCGCCGAGGGCGTCAAGGTGCCCGGGGAGCTCGTGGACCGCCCGCCGTTCGAGTAATCGGCGTTGCCCGTAACCTGCGGAAAGAAGGCCCCATAGGCCGCCTTGGTCTGGTAACGCGCCGAGGAGACCGTCGCCTCGGCCGCACGGATCGTGGGATTCGCCTGTGCCGCCTCATCGACGCATTCCCTCCACGAAAGTGTCTCTGCGGCGGCGTTTGGCGCGGCGAGGAGGACCAGGACGATCATGACTCGCGGCAAGCGCATAAGGTTCCCTATCCCAGTTTGAGACGGCCGGGGGAGGGAAAAAGTGTCGCGGAAAGATGTGGGCCCGGCGCGATTCGAACGCGCGACCCTCTGCTTAGAAGGCAGATGCTCTATCCCCTGAGCTACGGGCCCTGTTCCCGGGGAACTTAACGGTAAATTCACTCCTTTTCAATCTGAGACATTTCTCATAGAAGACCGAATTCCATGGAACGCGCCCCGCGCAAGACCTTCGCCATCATCTCGCACCCGGACGCCGGCAAGACGACCGTCACGGAGAAGCTCCTCCTCTTCGGGAACGCCATTCACATGGCGGGCGTGGTCAAGGCGAAAAGGGCCAAGCAGTTCGCGCGCTCCGACTGGATGGAGATCGAAAAACAGCGCGGCATCTCCGTCGCGTCCTCCGTCATGCAGTTCGAGTACGGCGGAAATGAGATCAACCTGCTCGATACTCCAGGCCACCAGGACTTTTCGGAGGACACCTACCGGGTGCTCACGGCCGTCGACAGCGCGCTCATGATCATCGATTCGTCGAAGGGTATCGAGACCCAGACGAAAAAGCTCTTTCAGGTCTGCCGGGACCGGAATCTCCCCATCATGACCTTCATGAACAAGGTGGACTTGGAGGGGCGCGATCCGTTCGAGCTCGTGGACGAGGTCGAAAAGGTCTTGGAACTGCCGTGCTTCACGATGACCTGGCCGATCGGGCAGGGGAAGGGCTTCAAAGGCGTCTACGACCTGACGGAAAGGCGCATCCGGCTCTTCGAGGCGGGACAAAAGACCCGCGGCTTCGAGCAGAAGTTTTACACGGACTTGGATGACCCGGAGTTGAACGAGAAGGTGGGAAAGGATCGGATCGACCGGCTGAGGGACGACCTGGAGCTCCTGACGGGGGCGGGGCACGACTTTGACCATGACCGCTACCTGGCGGGGCACTTAAGCCCGGTTTTCTTCGGGTCGGCGGTCAATAACTTCGGCATCCAGGAGCTTCTGGAGGCCTTTTTGCGACTCGCCCCGGGACCTCGGCCGCGGCCGACGGAAACGCGGGAGGTCAATCCCGACGAGCCCAAGTTCACGGGGCTAGTCTTCAAGATCCAGGCGAACATGGACCCAAAGCATCGCGACCGCACCGCCTTCCTCCGCATCTGCTCGGGCGAGTTCGTGCAGGGGATGACGGCTTACCACGTCCGGCAGGGGCGCGAGTTCCGGATCAACAACGCCCTCCAGTTCCTGAGCCAGGAGCGGAAGAACGTCGACCGCGCGTACGCCGGGGACATCATCGGCATTCACGACAAGAACCTGATGATCGGCGACTCCCTCACGGAGGGAGAACCCCTCAAGTTCACGGGGGTCCCTCATTTTTCCCCGGACCTTTTCGCGCGCGTGGACCTGAAGAACCCCATCAAGAGCAAGCAGCTGCAGAAGGGCCTGGAGCAACTGGCGGAGGAGGGGACGTCCCAGATCTTCCGCCGCAAGAACACCTCCGAGACCATCATCGGCGTCGTGGGCCAGCTCCAGTTCGAGGTGGTGAAGTTCCGCCTCCTGCACGAGTACGGCGCGGACGCCGTCTTTACGCCGCTGCCCTACGAGCTTTCCTGCTGGTATCACGCGGACGACAAGAAGGTTCTGGAGGACTTTTGGGACTACTACCGCTCGCATATCGTCCACGACGTGCGCGGCTACCCGATGGTCCTCTTCAAGAGCGAATGGGAACGGGATTACGTCCAGAAAAACAATCCCAAGGTGACCTTTTACACCAACCTGATTTCATACGAACAAGACATCAAAGGAGGGAAGAAGGCATGATCAACGCCACACAGATTCGGGTCGGGGATATTCTGAATATCGAAGGAGTCCTCTACCGCGTGCTCAAGGCCCAGCACATCACGCCGGGCAAGGGCAACGCCCAGGTCCAGGTGGACATCCGGAACCTCAAGACCGGCATCAAGAACAACATGCGTTTCCGGTCGGTCGATTCGGTGGAAAAGGTGGACGTCTTCGAAAAGAAGGTCAACTTTCTCTACCAGGACGGGGACATGTACCACTTCATGGACCCCGAAAACTACGAACAGTTCGAGCTCTCCAAGTCCCTCCTCGAGGATGTGATCCCCTACCTCAAGCCCGAATCGCCGATCGTGCTCCTGACCCATGACGAACGCCCGATCAGCGTGAGCGTTCCCAAGAAGATGGCGTTCACGGTCGCCGAATGCGATCCCCCCACCAAGGGCATGGCGGGCGCGACGAAGGACGCGGTGATGGACAACGGTCTCCAGGTGAAGGTCCCCCTCTTCATCAAGACCGGAGAATCGATCGTGGTCGATACCGAGACCGGGGATTACTTAGAAAAGGCGTAGGGATAATTGTTCGGGGGCTTCCGCGGGGACGGCCGCCGTCACGTGATTCCGCGCCGGTTGGAAGAGAAACTTCCGGTTCGCGCGGATCCAGTCGCGCGCGGCGCGGTAGTCCCGAAATTTCCTTTCGAGGGCCTTGAATTCCGGGCCGTGAAACTCGGTATAGCCGCTCCTTCTCTTGGCCGGAACCACGGCGTGGCACATCTCGTGATGCAGCACCGAGGCCACGACGAAGACGGGAACCCCCGCCTGGTCGAGGACCGGATTCAAGACGATCCGGTTGGCGCGCGGCTCGAAGCGCCCGAGCTGGCGGACGCGCCGGACCCGGGAGGCGCGGACGCGGCCCCAGGCGAGTTTGCATTTCACGGAACCCGAAAAGTAATCGCGGTTGATCCAATCGAAAAGCGGTTTGAGATGATAGACCTTGCCGCGGTATGCGGCCGGGTCAGAGAACGACCTGGTAGCCATTGAATTCGGGAGGCCCTTGCACGAGCCCCTGGCTCCCGCCTTGGCCGTGGGCCCTGGCGAAGGCCTCGGATTCCGTCCAAGCGCTGAAGGCGTCCTCGTTTTCCCAGACCGAGTGCGAGATGTAGACCCCGCCGTCTCCCCGCAGGAGGTGGAATTCCTTAAACCCAGGAACCCCCTTGAGATAGCTTTCGCGCTCGCGCCAGACCTTTTCGAAGTCCTGATCCTTTCCCGGCTTGATCCAGAACTTGTTCATCGCGATATACATGGATACCCTCCCACGAAAGCATCGAGATCGTTTGTGTATTCCGACTCCCATGCCATATTTCAGGGGCGACGACAAGGAGAGAGCACATGGACACGCTGACACAGGGTCTCCTCGGCGCCGCGGCGGCGCAGGCGCTGACGCAAAAAAGGATCGGGAAAAAGGCCCTCCTCGCCGGCGCGTTGGGCGGGATGGCAGCCGACCTGGACGTCTTCATCTATTCCCCGTCCGATCCCATGCTCGGTGTGACGCTTCACCGGCACTTCACGCACGCCCTCCTGTTCATCCCCGCCGGGGCCCTGATCGTCGCCCTTTTTCTCAGGGTCTTCCGGGCGTACCGGGAGGACTGGGCCGGCGTGTCTTGGGCCTGTTTTTGGGGTTACGCCACCCACGGGCTTTTGGACGCCTGCACGAGCTACGGCACGATGCTCCTCTGGCCGTTCTCCACGGCGAGGATTTCCTGGGACTGCGTCTCCATCGTCGACCCGGTCTTCAGCGGCGCCTTGATCGCGGGCGTTGTCTGGGCTCAATGGAAGAGACGTCCCCGGGCGGCGGTCCTGGCCCTGCTCTTTTGTCTCGCCTATCTTGGTTTGGGGGAAATCCAGAATCGCCGCGGGGAGGCCGCACAAAGGGAGATCCTGCACGCGCGGGGTCACGAGGCCGTCAAGGCGCGGGTGATGCCGACCCTGGCGAACCTGGTCGTCTGGCGGTCCCTCTACGAGGCGGACGGGCGGCTTTGGGCCGACACGATCCGTGTCCCGATCGGGAGCGGCGCAACTTACGCCGAAGGGGCGAGCGTCACCGTCCTTCGTCCCGAAGGGCTGCCTCCGGGCTTTCTCGAAAACCCGGCCCTCAAAAAGGACTGGGAGAAATTCCTCTGGTTCACCGAAGGGTTCGTCGCGCTGAGCGGCCGGGGCGACGTTGTGGGAGACATGCGGTACTCCTCCGAGACGGGGGGATTCAAGCCGCTGTGGGGGATCGTGATTCCCGAAAACCCCGCGCGCGCGAAACACGTGGGCTGGACCTTTTGAGACCGGTTCAGACCGCCTGTCCCGCGGCCCAGCCCGAGGACCAGGCCCATTGGAAGTTGTATCCGCCCAGGCGGCCGGTGACGTCCACCACCTCGCCGATGAAATAGAGCCCCGGGACCTTCTTGGACTCCATCGTCTTGGAGGAGAGCTCCTTGGTGGCCACGCCGCCCCGGGTCACCTCCGCCCGGTCGTAGCCCACCGTGCCGGCAGGCGTGAGGGTCCATCGGTTGAGGATGGCGCCGAAATCGCGCAGGTCCTTGTCCGAAACGCGGATCAAGGCCACCTCGGGTGCGTCTTGGATTTGGCAAAACGCCTCCGCGAAACGTTTGGGGAAGAACCCGGTCAGCGCGTTCTTGAGGAGGGCCTTCGACCCTTCCCTCTTTTTTTCGACCAACCATTCGGCCGCATCCGTTCCGGGCAGGAGGTTGATCGTGACCGGGGCGCCCGGCTTCCAATAAAGCGAAGCTTGCAGGGCGGCCGGACCGCTCAGCCCCCGGTGCGTGAAGAGGATGTTTTCGCGGAACGAAACGCCGTCGCAGGAGAGGATCGCGTCGAGGGAGACGCCTGAGAGGCCTTGGAGCCGCTCGAGCAACGCGGGGTCGAGACGGAAACCGTCCAAGGCCGGCGCGGTCGGAACGACGTCCAGCCCGAACTGGCGGGCGATGTCGTAACCCAGCCCCGTGGCGCCGATCTTGGGAATGGAGAGGCCGCCGGTCGCGACGACGAGAGACGAGGACTCAAAATCGCCCCGGTTGGTTTCAACGACGAATACGCCCGCCTCCTTGCGCACGCCGGCGATTTTCGTTTGTAGACGGATGACCACGCCCGCCTTGACGCATTCGGAGACGAGCAATCGGACAATGTCCTTGGCCGACCGGTCGCAAAAGAGCTGCCCGAGCTTCTTCTCATGAAAGGGGATGCCGTGGGCCTTCACCAAGGAAATGAACTGCTCCGGCTGAAAGCGGGAGAGAGCGGACTTGCAGAAGTGAGGATTTTCCGAAACGTAGGCCTCGGCCGGCGTGTGCAGGTTCGTAAAATTGCACCGTCCGCCCCCGGAGATGAGGATCTTTGCTCCGATCTTCGCGGCATGATCGAGGACGACGACCCTGCGACCGCGCTTCCCCCCCTCGATGGCGGCCATGAGGCCCGCACCGCCGGCCCCCAGGATGACGGCATCCCAATGCTCGGAATTTCGAAGCACGACCCGTTGCTACTGGCTGCGCAAGGGGGAAGGCAAGGCCGGAAATGACATCTTGAAGATGCGTTTGAGGGATTCCTTGAGCGTCTTGCCCCAATCCGAACGGTGATACCGGATCCCGTATTTTTTGCAGATCTTTTGGATCTTCGGCCCGACCTCACGAAGGCGGTTGGGCGGCAGTTTGGGAAAGAGATGGTGCTCGATTTGATAGTCGAGGGCCCCGCACAGGACGCTCACCGGGACCGGGACGTCGTAGTTGTGGGCCGCCTCGATCTGGGCCTTGTACCACTCGCCGCGCCCCTTGGCCTTGAAGTCCTTGTCGAAGTACGTCAGATCGTCGCCGAAATGCCCGGCGTAGATCGTCGCGCACGTGTAGACATTCCGCATCGTTTCAGCGGTGAGGTTTCCCGCGAGCACCTTCCACCAAAGAGGTCCGGCCAGCATCGGCCAGAAGCCGAATTCGTAAAGGGAATAGGGAATCATCTTCTTGGCCGTCTGCTTGAAGGCCTTCAGAAGGGTTGTGATCTTCTTGTCCGGCAGGACGTTGGCGTAGGTCTCGTCGTTTCGCGGGTGGGTCAGGTCGGTCAGGCCGGTCGCGTGAATCGCGATCGTCCATGCGAAAATGGGCGCGGTCCAGAAGAACTGCAGGAATTGGACGAGGTTGCGCGGCAACCACCGTGTCTGTTCCGCGATGCGCAAGCCGCCGTAATTGAGGTCCGGATCCCTGCCGACGATATTCGTGTATTGATGATGAAGGATGTTGTGCTCGTGCTGCCATGCCTTCTCGTCGACGGGCATGGTCCATTTGAAGGCGGAGGGATAAAACGCCTCCGCGCCCTTGAGGCCGTCCCAACACCCGTGCAAAGCGGAATGGCCGATCTCGGCCGTCTCGAGCTGGTGATGGAGCCAGAGGGAGAAGACGCCGGCGGACCATGTGAGGGGGTCCAGGCTGAAATGGATCAGCGCGCGTCCGACGGCCTCCGCGGCCCGTGAGACCTTCCGCAATTTCTTCACGTAGGCGACGTCCTCGTCTCCCAATCTCGCCCGCACCTCCTCGCCGACGGCGGAAATCTCGCGGCCGAAGGCCTCGAATCTCTCCGGGGTCCATGCGGGGGTTGCGGCGGGCGTCTTCTTGCGTGGCATCAGGCTCTCCTTGACGGTTGATGGTGAATTAAGCGCACAACTGTACTCCGAAAATAGTTCAATTTGGAACATTGTCAAGGAACATCAATGTTGCAATGGTCCTCAGGGCGATATATTGGAAACAAATGTTCCTAAAAAGCAGGGACTTGAACGGGAAAACACGGGCGGGACAAAAAGCCGTCAGCCGCCGCTCCCTGGTCGACGCGGCCATCGGCTTGAGCGCCCGCCACGGGTTTGCGGGATTGAGCCTGCGCGAGGTTTGCCGCGAGGCCGGCCTCGCCCCCACCGCCTTTTACCGGCATTTCAGGGACATGGACGATCTTGGACTCGCCCTCGTGGACGAGGTGGCCCTCTCCCTCCGGAGGCTGATGCGCGAGGCGCGCCGGATGGCGGAACGTCAAGAGAGCCGGGTCGAGGCCTCGGCCGTGGCCTTCATCGACTTCATCCGCCGGAACGCGAATCTGTTCCGGATCCTCATGGGGGAACGTTTGGGGAGCTCGCCGGCCTTCCGCAAGTCGCTCCGCAGGGAGATGAACCTGTTCGTGAACGAGCTCGCGGAGGATCTCCAAAGGGCGGCCCAGCAGGCCCGCCGGCCGCTGGCGGACCCCATGCTCGCCGCCGAGGCGATCGTCGCCGTCGTCTTCACGGTGGGGGCCGAGGCCTTGGATCTCCCGTCTCGGGAATGCAAGAAACTGACCGAGAGGCTGATCAAGGAGATCCGGCTCATCCTGATCGGCTCGGAATCGTTGGCGCGAGCGCGTTCAGGCGGCGCTTGATTTTTTCCACGTGCGTCGCCTCCCAATAGATCCGTCCGCAGTCGGGGCAGGTGGTGAAGCGGTTTTGGGTCTCGAAGACGAACGGCCAGACCTTGTCCTTGACCTTCTTCTTTTCGATCTCTTCCAAGGGGACGTTGCACTCAACGCAACGGGAGAGCGGCGCACGCTCGTTCAGCAGCCCCGGAAATCTCTCAAAGAGCTCCCGGCATTGGTCCTCGAGGTGATCGTGGGAGATGAAGCAATACTCTTCGGGACGGAGCTTCCGGATCAGGCGCGTGTCGCGGGTGAGAATGATTCTCTCTTCATCGCGCGCTTCGCCGATGAGCAGGAGATCATCGACCGGCCTCCGGTAGGAGACGTCAAAGCCCATCATCCGGAGCCAGCGGGCGAGTTTGCCCAGCATCTCGTCGACGGCGAAGCGCATGAAATCATTCTAGCGCCTCTTCCCCGGGATCGAAACCCCGTTCGCGGGAGCCCGGAGAGCCGTCGGTTGACAGGTCATTCCAAAAAGGGTCTTAGGTACGCATGTATCGCACCTTGAATCCGGCGACGGAAGAACTCGTTCGCGAATATCCCGAACACTCCTGGGACCAGGCCCGCGCCGCGGCGGAAAAGGCACGGGAGGCCTTTCGATCGTGGCGCGAGGTTCCGGTCGACCAGCGGGCGGCGGTGGCCCGCCGATTGGCCGCGCTTCTGAGATCCCGTTTGGCGCGCTACGGCGCCCTCATCACCCTGGAAATGGGCAAGCCCATTGCGCAGGCGGAGGTCGAGATCGACAAGTGCGGGCGCGGCTGCGACTATTACGCCACCTCGGCCAGACAGGCGCTCGAGCCGCAGGCCGTCCAGACGGAGGCCGCCAAGAGCTACGTTCGTTACGACCCGCTGGGCGTGATTTTCGGCATCATGCCGTGGAACTTCCCGTTCTGGCAGGTCTTCCGCTTCGCGATCCCGGCGCTCATGGCCGGCAACGTCGTCCTCCTCAAACACGCCCCGAACGTTCCCGCCTGCGCCCTCGAGATCGAGTCGCTCTTTCGCGAGGCGGGGGCTTCGGAAGGCGTCTTCCAATCCCTGTTCCTGACGAACGACGACGCCGCGAAGCTGATCGAGTCGGGGATGGTCGCCGGAGTTTCTCTCACCGGCAGCGACCGGGCGGGAAGCGCGGTGGCTTCTGTCGCCGGAAAAAATCTTGTGAAGACGGTTTTGGAGCTCGGCGGTTCGGATCCTTTCATCGTCTTCGAGGATGCCGACCTGGACGCGACGATCCCGGTGGCGGTCAAGGGCCGGATGCTGAACACCGGCCAGAGCTGCATCGCGGCGAAGCGTTTTCTGGTCGCCGAAAAAATCTACCCTGAGTTCCGAGACCGGATCCTTGCGGCCGTCCGGGCGCTCAAGGTCGGTGACCCCACCCACCCCGAGACGGACCTGGGTCCCCTGGCGCGCGAGGACCTGCTGAAGAATCTTGAAAAACAGGTTGGCGAGGCGAAACGACAGGGTGCGAAGGTCCTTCTCGAAGGGGGACGGCGGACGGAAAAAGGCTTTTTCTACGCGCCCACGGTCTTAGAAGAGGTGAGGCCGGGAATGTCGGCGTTTGACCAGGAGGTCTTTGGGCCGGTCGTGTCGCTTATTCGTTTCAAAACGGCGGACGAGGCCGTCGCCTTGGCGAACATGACATCCTATGGCCTGGGCGCTTCGCTCTGGACGCGCGATACGGCAAAGGCCGAGGCGTTGGCGCGAAGGATCGAAGCGGGCAACGTCTTCGTGAACGGCATGGTCAAGTCCGACCCGAGACTCCCGTTCGGAGGCATCAAGAGGTCCGGGTACGGCCGCGAGTTATCGGTCGTTGGCATCCACGAATTCACGAACATTAAAACCGTTTGGATAGGTTAATAGAACCATGTAACATGCCTGCGTGAGTGATCCGGCTTTGCCGGGAACGAACGCTAGGGGGTTCGGGGGATGCCCGGAGGGATCCCCCGCTAAATAAAGGGGGCATTTCATGGAACATACCGACTGGGCCGAGGTGAAAAAGAGACTTAAGAAGGCCGTGGATCAGGGGGTCAAGGTCCTCAAAGAGGGCGGCCAAGGCGCCCGTTACGTGGCGGGCCAGACGGCGCATGTCCTCCAACTTGAGATGGATATGTACGGTCTCAAGCACCGCATCGTCAAGACGACTGCGGAATTGGGCGAGGCGGTCTACAAGTCGCTCAAGGGCGGCAAGTTGCAAATGACCGCGGAGATCGAGCGGATCATCGCCGATCTCGACACCTTGAAGGCGAGCCTGAAGAAGAAGCAGAACGAGGTTCATCGCACGCATCTCTCGCGCTCGAACGGCGCCTCGAAACCCCGGAAGAAGGTCCACTGAGCGGATGACCGACCACAAGGACCGAGAAAAAGAGATTCGCGAACCGAAACCCTTTGGCGTCGACTACGTCCCTTACGTCAAACGCGTCATTCCCAAGAAGGGCGAGCCCGTCTACGTGGGCAAGATGTCGGACATTCCCCCCGGCAAGGCCAAGTCCGTCATGACCGACAAATACCGCGTGGCCGTGTTCAACGTGGACGGAAAGTTCCACGCCATCAAGGACGCCTGCCCGCACGCCGAGTATCCGCTGGAGAAGGGAACCTTGCGGGGCGAGGTCGTATCCTGTTCGTCCCACAATTGGCAGTTCAACGTGCGGACCGGCGAGTGTCTGAAGGGTGACCCGGACATCAAGATCCGCCAGTTTGATGTGGAGGTCCGAGGCGACGAGGTGTGGGTGAAACCTTAGGTCTGGCGTTGCGCGTCGGAGATGTCGTAGTCTGGCCGGCAATCGGGGGATGAATGCTGGAGTCGTCGCATCGGACAACGCTTCCGCAGCGAAACAAGGTCGCCGACTGCCTGGAGGCATTGTGGTTCCTGCTTTTTCCGGATCACCGGCCCTCGGACCGGGATTTCCTGAAGGGGGCGTCGGCCGAACGCCTCCCGGAAATCGAGGTTTCGTGCCGCCGGGAGCTGACTTTGCAGATTCAGCGCGCGCTGGCGGGCGTTGACGATGGGCCGGGTCGGGCCGATTCGCTGGCCGGCGAGTTCATGGCGAAGCTCCCCGTCATCAAGCAAAAGCTGCTTCAAGACGCCCGCGCGGCCTACGAACGCGATCCCGCGGCGAGCGGCGTCGACGAAATCATTCTCACGTATCCCGGCTATCTGGCCCTCATGACCTACCGGCTCGCGCATGAGTTGTCGCGATCCGGCGTTCCTCTCATTCCCAGGATGATGACCGAATATGCGCATTCGCTAACGGGTTGCGACATCCACCCGGACGCCCGCATCGGCGAGGCCCTCTTCATCGATCATGCGACGGGTGTCGTCATCGGGCAGACGGCGGTCATCGGCGACCGCGTGACCATCTATCAAGGCGTCACCCTGGGTTCCCTTTCGGTGAAGAACAGGGGTGACGCGAAGCAGAGGCATCCGACGATCGAGGACGACGTCGTGCTGTATTCCAACGCGACGATCCTCGGCGGAGAGACGGTCATCGGGGCCCGCTCCGTCATCGGCGGCTCTTCTTGGATCACTTATTTCGTGCCTCCGGACTCGAGGGTGATTCTGGCGAAACCCCAAACGATCACGACCAAGACTCAAAAACCCATCCAATATATTCCCAATTGGGACATCTGACGAAAGGGACGAACATGAAAAATATCTATGAAGACAATTCGCTGTCGATCGGGAGGACGCCGTTGGTCCGGATCAACAGGCTCAACGACACGAAGGCGACGATCCTGGCCAAGATCGAAGGGCGAAATCCCGCCTATTCGGTCAAGTGCCGCATCGGCGCGGCCATGATTTGGGACGCGGAGAAGAGGGGCGTGCTCAAGCCCGGCGTGAGGATCGTCGAGCCGACCAGCGGTAACACAGGCATCGCGCTGGCCTTCGTGGCGGCCTCCCGGGGCTATCCGTTGACGCTGACGATGCCGGAAACCATGAGCCTGGAACGGCGTAAATTGCTGAAGATCTTCGGCGCCGAGCTGGTTTTGACCGAAGGCACCAAGGGCATGCCCGGGGCGATCGCCAAGGCCAAGGAGATCTACGAGAGCGATCCCGGGCATTACGTCCTGATGCAGCAGTTCGAAAATCCCGCCAATCCGGACATTCATGAAAAGACGACGGGTCCTGAAATCTGGGAGGATACGGGCGGGGGCATCGACATCCTCATCTCGGGCGTCGGCACGGGCGGCACCATCACGGGCGTGAGCCGGTATATCAAGCATCAGATGAAGAAAAAGATCCTGTCGGTGGCGGTCGAGCCGGTCGAGAGCCCGGTGATCACGCAGACGATGAACAAGCAGGAGGTCAAGCCCGGCCCGCACAAGATTCAGGGCATCGGGGCGGGCTTCGTTCCCAAGAATCTCGATCTGTCGATCGTCGACCGCGTGGAGCAGGTCACGAGCGCCGAATCCATGGAGATGGCGCGGCGGCTGGCGAAGGAAGAGGGGATCGTCAGCGGGATTTCCTGCGGGGCCGCCCTCATCGCCGCCTTGCGGCTGGGCAAGGAAAATCCGGGCAAGACCATCGTCACGATCCTGCCGGATTCCGGCGAGCGCTATCTCTCCAGCGCCCTGTACGAAGGCATCGTTTGATCCTTCGTCTGAAAAATTATGAAAAAATCTTGACGCGCAACTAAGCGGCCGTTATCGTCGATAAAGAAATTAGTCATGCATTCCTTTGAGCTTCACATCTTTGTCCGCTGCGAAAACAGCCCCTGTGGCTGTTGTCGGCCCATGTGTATGCGGCCGGCGGCGCGGGTCTAAAGGGTGAAGGTCTCTTCGTAAGTTCCTGAAAACAGACTCAAATCCTTAAGTCCCGCGGCCGCCGGCCTACACCTAGTCTCTTTTTTCCACACAATCAAAACTTAAGGAGATGACCGTGAAAACTTATCGGAGGTTACTTTGCAATTCTCATCGCCGCGCTCACTTTTAGCGGCGGATCTTTTTCTTTCGCCGAGGAGTCAGCCTTCGTCACCGCCGGCAAGGACGGATTCAAGATCCAATCCGGTGAGGGGAGGTTCTGGCTGAAGGTCCGCGGCCTCGTCCAGGCCGACGGCCGGTTCTTCATCGACCTGCCGCTGAACCTGGGCAACAACACGTTCGTCGCGCGGCGCTTGCGGCCCATCATTGAAGCTCAAGTGTTCGACCGGTTCGGGATCCGCATCGTTCCCGATTTCGGCGGCGGGTCGGCGACCCTTCAGGACGGCTACGTCGATATCCGCTTCCTCCCTGAGATCAAGCTGCGCGGCGGCAAGTTCAAGGAGCCCGTCGGTCTCGAGCGCCTCCAATCGGCCAACAACCTGCTCTTCGTGGAGCGCGCGCTTCCGACCAACCTGGTCCCGAACCGCGACCTGGGTTTCCAGCTCTTTGGAGATGTCTCCGGCGGCGTGGTGAAGTACGCGTTGGGCGCGTTCAGCGGCGTCTTTGACGGCGGCAGCACTGACGGCGACAACAACGACGGCAAGGATGTGGCGGGACGGATCTTCGCCCAAATAAAAGGTTTCGGCATAGGTTTCGCCGGCACCTTCGGCAAGCAGAAGGGCAGCGCGGCCTCGCCCAACCTGCCCAATTTCAAGACCGCGGGCCAGTCGACGTTCTTCCGCTACGTCAACGACACGGCGACACCCAACGTCACCGTCGCCTCCGGCAAGGTCTTCCGACTGGCGCCACAGACCACCTATTACTGGGGCCCGTTCGGGTTTCTGGGGGAATACGTCCGTTCCACGCAGGAAGTGACGAACAACAACGGGCAGGAGGACTTCACCCACCAGGCCTGGCAGACGGCAGTCTCGTTCGTGCTCACCGGGGAAAAGGCGTCCTACAAGGGCGTGAAGCCGAGGAATCCGATCAAGCCTTCCGAAGGCAGGTGGGGCGCGGTGGAGATCGCGGCCCGTTACAACGAGCTTCGGGTGGACGACGACGTCTTTCCGAACTTCGCCGACCCGAACGCTTCCGCGCGGCGCGCGCGCGCCTTCGCGGGCGGGGTCAACTGGTACCTGAACGACAACGTGAAGGCCGTGCTCGACTACGAGCACACCCTTTTCGCCGGCGGCGCGGCCGCGGGGGCCGACCGTCCGAGCGAGAAGGTCGTTCAAACGCGGCTGGAAGTCGCGTTTTAAGGAGATACGAAAATGAAACGGATCAAAACAATCATTCGCAACGCCCTTTGGATCCTCGGTTCGGTCTTCGGACTCGCGATTGCGGTCCTGCCGCAGGCGCAGGCTGCGGACCCGGTGACCCTCTACAACGTGTCGTACGACCCGACCCGCGAGCTCTATCAGGACTACAATGCCGCCTTTTCCAAGTATTGGCAGTCGAAGGGCGGAGGGGCGGTCGAGGTCAAGCAATCGCACGGCGGTTCGGGCAAACAGGCCCGCGCCGTCATCGACGGGCTTGAGGCCGACGTCGTCACACTGGCGCTGGCCTACGATATCGACGCCATCGCCGAGAAGTCGGGTCTCCTTCCCAGGGACTGGCAGGCGAAGCTTCCGAACAACAGTGCCCCCTACACGTCCACGATCGTTTTCCTCGTCCGCAAAGGAAATCCCAAGGCCATCAAGGACTGGGACGATCTGGTCAAGCCCGGCATGGCCGTGATCACGCCGAATCCCAAAACCTCCGGCGGAGCGAGGTGGAACTTCCTCGCCGCCTGGGCCTACGCCGCCTTGCAACGAAACTCTACAAATCCGTCAAACCAGCCCCGAAGGGGCGTTGAGGGGGAGGCTCCAACGGCTTTGCCGGTGGAGGGGGCGACGCGAGCCCCTGAAAACGAGGCGAAGGCCAAGGAGTTCCTCTCTGCGCTCTATAAGAACGTGCCGGTCTTGGATTCCGGCGCCCGCGGTTCGACGACGACCTTTGTGGAGCGCGGGATCGGAGACGTCCTGCTCGCCTGGGAAAACGAGGCGTTTCTGGCCGTGAATGAATTGGGAAAGGACAAGTTCGAGATCGTGGTCCCGTCGATTTCCATCCTGGCCGAGCCGCCGGTGGCGGTGGTCGAAAAAAACATCGCGAAGCATAAGACCGAGGACGTCGCCAAGGCCTACCTCGATTATCTCTATTCGCCGGAAGGACAGGAGATCGCGGCCAGGCATTACTATCGACCGCGCGAAGCCACGGTGGCGGCGAAGTACGCCGCCAAATTTCCAAGACTCAATTTGGTCACCATCGACGAAGCCTTCGGCGGATGGAGTCAGGCGCAACCCAAGTTTTTCAACGACGGAGGTCTCTTTGACCAAATCTATGCGCACTAAAAGCGTGATTCCGGGTTTCGGTCTGACCCTGGGCTACACGATCTTCTATCTAAGCCTGCTCGTCTTGATTCCCTTGACGATGCTTTTCCTCAAGGCGTCGGGCTTGAGCTGGCAGGCGTTTTGGGAGGCTGCCGCGTCCCCGCGCGTGACGGCCTCCTACCGCCTCACCTTCGGAGCGTCGTTGATCGCGGCCTTGGTGAACGGCCTTTTGGGGCTCTTGGTGTCCTGGGTCCTGGTGCGATACAAGTTTCCAGGCAAGGGCCTGATCGACATGCTGGTGGATTTGCCGTTTGCCCTTCCCACGGCCGTGGCCGGCATCGCCCTGACAACGATCTATTCCCCGAACGGGTTCCTGGGAAAATATCTCGATCCGCTCGGCATCAAGGCCGCGTTTACGCCGTTGGGCGTGACGATCGCCCTGATCTTTATCGGACTGCCCTTCGTCGTGCGGACCGTTCAGCCGGTCCTGCAGGCGTTGGACCCCGATGTCGAGGAAGCGGCCGTTTGCCTGGGGGCGACGCGCTGGCAGACCTTCTCGAAGGTGATTCTCCCGGCCCTCCTTCCGGCCCTCCTGACGGGCATGACCTCGGCCTTCGCCCGCGCGGTGGGAGAATATGGGTCGGTCGTCTTCATCGCGGGCAACATGCCGATGAAGACCGAGATCACGCCCCTGCTCATCATTACCAAGCTCGAACAGTACGACTACGCGGGGGCCGCGGCGATCGCCGTGATGATGCTCCTGGCTTCGTTTGTCCTGCTGTCCCTCATCAGCCTCTTTCAACGCATGGAGCGTTCATGATCACCCAGGCCAATCCTAAAGTCACGGAACCCTGGCCGGTCCGCATGCTCCTGATCGCGGCCGCGTTGGCGTTTCTCGGCATCGTTCTGGTCGTTCCCCTGGCGACGATCGTATCGAGCGGCCTCGCCAAGGGTTGGGCGGCCTATTGGGCAGCCGTCAGCGAGCCCGATGCCCGGGCGGCTGTCAAGCTCACGGCGATCGCGGCGGCGATTTCCGTTCCCTTCAACCTGGTGTTCGGCATCGCGGCCTCGTGGGCCATCGCCAAGTTCGACTTCGCCGGCAAGAAGCTCCTGACGACGCTGATCGATCTTCCCTTCACCGTCTCGCCCGTCATTTCGGGTCTCATTTTTGTCCTGCTCTTCGGGGCGCAAGGGGCGCTGGGCCCGTTGCTGGCCAGGTACGATATCAAGATCCTGTTTGCCGTGCCCGGGATCGTCCTCGCGACGACGTTCGTGACGTTTCCCTATGTGGCAAGATCCCTGATCCCGCTCATGCAGGTGCAGGGAAACGACCAGGAAGAAGCGGCGCTGACCTTGGGAGCCGGCGGGTGGCGGACCTTCTGGCACGTGACGCTGCCGAACATCAAATGGGGACTGCTGTACGGCGTGATCCTGCTCAACGCGCGCGCGATGGGCGAGTTCGGGGCCGTTTCCGTGGTGTCGGGACACATCCGGGGGCTGACGAACACGATCCCGCTGCATGTGGAGATTCTCTACAACGAGTATCAATTCGTGGGCGCGTTCGCGATGGCGTCGATCCTGACGGTCCTGGCGGTCGTGACCCTCGTGGTGAAGACCTATGTCCAATGGCGGACCCGAAAATCCGGGGAGGGATGATGAGCATCAAGGTTCAAAATCTGAAAAAGCGGTTCAACGGTTTCCAGGCCGTGGACGACGTGAGCTTCCAGGTGGCGGACGGCGCGTTCGTCACTCTGCTGGGTCCGTCGGGTTCCGGAAAGTCGACGATCCTCCGTTGCATCGCGGGTCTCGAAGAAGCCGGCTCGGGATCGATCGAGATCAACGGCCAAGACGTTACGCATGTGCCCGTCCAGGAACGGCAGATCGGGTTCGTCTTTCAGCATTACGCCTTGTTCCGGCACATGTCGATTCTGGACAACGTGGCCTTCGGCCCCCGGGTCCGCGGGGCCGGCAAAAAGGAGAGGCACGAGAAGGCGCGGGAATTGCTTCATTTGGTGGGCCTCTCAGGAATGGAGAATCGGCGTCCGTCGCAGCTCTCCGGCGGCCAGCGACAGCGTGTGGCATTGGCCCGCGCGCTGGCGCCTGAACCGCAGCTTTTGCTTCTCGACGAACCCTTCGGCGCCCTCGATGCGCGCTTGCGCAAGGAACTCCGCGCATGGCTCCGCGAATTGCATGACCGTATCCGGCTGACCTCTCTCCTGGTGACGCATGATCAAGACGAAGCCTTCGAACTTTCCGACCGGGTGTTGGTGGTGAATCAGGGAAAGATCGAGCAGGAGGCCCATCCTCAGGCGATCTTCGACCGGCCGGCGACGGCGTTCGTGGCGTCCTTCGTGGGTGAGACCAATCACGTGGAAGGGGTCGTGGAGGAGGGCACCGTGGCGTGGGGACCCTTCCGATTCAAGGCGATTCATTTAAGAGAGGGCACGCGCGCGAGCGTCCTCTTCCGGCCGAGCGACGTCTACGTGGCCTCGCGCCGGGAGGACGGGGGCTGGCCGGGCGTGATTCAATCGGTGCAGTTCCTGGGCGCGAACGTGGCCCTGGCGATCCGGCTGGAGCACGGCTCGGTTCTGAACGCGATCGTTCCCAAGGGCGTCGCCGACCAGAGCGGGTTTGAGGAGGGAAAGAGGGTTTATACGCACGTCACGCGGGCGCACGTTTTTGATCGGACTTCCTAAACGGGGGGGACCTTAACCTTCAAATAATGCTGGAGGGCCAGGCCGCCTTCCAGGATGTTTTGCGCGGCCCTCGCGGCGGGGTCGTAAAAGGCCTGGACGAGATCCCAGCCGTGGTTGAAGTGCCGGATGAGATCGCTCGCATAGGAATGCCGCACGGAGTAGGTTTCCTGAAGCCAGGTCAGATGGTTTTGGAGACCGGTGACGTTCGGCCGGGCATCCATGGTTTCCTGGGCGCCGAAAATGCGTTTCCATCGCATGATTCTCTCGTGGATGTTGATCCGGGCCTGGCGGATCTGCCAAAGATCGTCCATCGCGATGCGCGCCATGGTTATCAAATCGCCGCCCAGCCAGGCGGGATTGCGGACCCAAATGTAGTGATTGAACGACGGCCCGTCCGGCTTTGCGACCTCCTGCTCCAGGTCCTTCACGTCGATTCCGAGGTCGGTGAGGAGGCGCGATTCATGCCCCTTGACCCGATCCAAGTAACGAAGCACCATGGCGGACGGGAGCATCAAAGACTGGGTGCTCTGGCGTGGATTGAGCCGGGGGGAAGCGAAGGGACCATCCGCGATCTCGGCGACGCGAAGGTTGCCCCAGGCCATGACGTGAGCGAGGAGCTGGGATTGGCCCGTGGAGAGGTAAAGTGAGCTCATGATGTTCCGTTCCTGAACACCATCGCCCTCCCAAAAAAACAGTTGCGCCATTTTGATGGAAGTGGAGCCGAAAAATGGCGATTGCCCCCGTTCCGATGGATTGCTAAGAGGCAAACCCTTCAAGGGACAGGAGGATTCATCCGATGGCCCGCATCATCATGATCGAACCGACCCCGAACCCGCAAGCCTTCAAGCTCCGGCTTGACCAGAAGGTCACGGTCGGAGGCAGCAAGCAGTACAACAAGAAGGAAGAGTGCTGGGACATGCCGGTGGCGGCGAAGCTCTTCGACGTCCACGGCGTGGAATCCGTCTTCCTGATGGACGACTTCATCACCGTGACGAAGACCGTCGGCGGCATCTGGGACTACATCTTCTTCCAGGCGAACGAGATCCTGATGGCGGCGAAGGACATTGTGGCGATCCGGGTGGGGGAGGGGGCGGAATTCAAGGAACTGGCCTCCGACGAGTTCGACAAGCTGCCCTCCGATCAGAAGCTCACCTACATCGACCGGATCATCGATGAGACGATTCGTCCCGGCCTCGCGCGCGACGGAGGGAATCTCAGGATCCTCGGCCTGGACGAGAATATCCTGCGCGTCGAATACCAAGGCGCCTGCGGGAGCTGCCCCAGCTCGACGGGGGCGACTCTCAATTACATCTCGAACATGCTGCAAAACCGCGTCAGTCCGAATCTCCAAGTCATTCCCGCATGATCGAGACGTTGTGACAAAAAAAGAGCATTCATCGAAACAAAAAATCCTCCTGGCGGCCGAAGACGAATTCGCCGAGCAGGGCTTCGCGGGCGCGCGCACGCAGGAGATCGCCCGCAAGGCGGCGGTCAACAAGGCCCTCATCCACTATTACTACAAGGACAAGTCCTCCCTCTATCAGGCGGTGATGGACGAGATGATGTTCGACCTCATCCGGATCAGCCAGGACGTGGCGAAGCGGAAGCTCACCGGCAAGGCCCTGGTGGAGGCCCTGGTCTCCGACTTCTTCGACTTCGCCGCCCGCCACCCGCACTTCGCCAAGCTCACGACCGCCGGCTCGACGATGGGGGACGCGAAGTACCTGGAGACGAGCATCAAGAACCTCTTCCGTCCGTTGTTTCAGAGGGGCGTGGAGTTCTTGGAAGAACACATGGAGAAGAAGGCGATCCGTCGCGTGGATGCGCCGCAGTTTCTGGTTTCAGCCCTGTTGCTGACGTTATCTTATTTCGCCATGTCGCCCATGGTTTCTCTCTTGCTAGGCATGGATGCGATCTCTAAGATGGCCCTGGAGCAGCGCAAGAAATCGGTCTTGGATTTCGTTTTCGCTACACTTGGAATCCAATAAGAGGAAAGCCTATAAAGAAATAGAACTGGAAATGCCCATAATGTGAGATGAGAAAAGAGGGCCAAGTGAAAGTGAAAGCAGGGAAATCGAAGATAAGTATTGGGCAGATTAAGTTAGTTTCGGACAAAAAGACACATACATATTTCGCAGAAAGAGTGATGCGATTCGTACGTCAATTTCTTAAAATTAAGATCGTTAACATAAGGAAAATAAAACAGCCTTGATACGGAACCATTTAGGCAGGGCCCAATACTTCTAAGCCAAATCAATGGGCAGTAACTTGAATCCACAAATCCCTGCCACCGTCTGAAAGATCCGATCCCTCGTCAAAAGATATCCTTCTAAGTCTCTTGTGCATTGGGCCACATGCGCATCAGGGATCGACATTTCAAATCCCTGCTTCGCGACTTCATACCGTAGACGCCCCACTTCAATCCAATGTTCCTCCGGTGTCGGGTGAAGCGGCAGCTCGTGCAGGAATTCCCT